>NZ_JASPDS010000020.1:0-29545 GCF_030230715.1 Aerococcus sp. UMB1112A
GCGACACCTTGTTCGCCCTTTTCGCCTTTTGGACCTTGTGGGCCGGCGACACCTTGTTCGCCCTTTTCGCCTTTTGGACCTTGTGGGCCGGCGACACCTTGTTCGCCCTTTTCGCCTTTTGGTCCAGCTACACCAGGTTCACCTTTGTCACCCTTAGCGCCGGCATCACCTTTAGGTCCTTGTTGTCCATCGTAAACAAAAGTTTCATTGAGGACTCTTCCAGTTACTGGATCAGTTACAGTTACCTTAGTGCCTGGGCGGCTGTCTTTTTCACCACGTTCAGTTGTAATCTTAGGAGTACGTCCATCACGAGGAACGATGGTCTTGCCTGGGCGGCTGGTGCGATCGCCGTCATGGACGACAGCTGAAATTGTGTCGCCTTCGTTTAAAGGTGTTACATTAGAAATTTGGAACTCCCCATCTGGATTGGTACGTGTTTGATAGGTTTTATTCCCAACTGTTACAGTAATAGGTTTGTTTGGTTCAGCTACACCGCTGATAGTCGTATCGCCTGATAGACGAGGATTCACTACTGGAGGTTCAACTGGTTGTTTCTGGCCTTCTGGTAGGCCGACACCAAGTAAGATTTCCGCATCTACTGCTGGCTTTTCAATCTCATCACGCGTTCCAATTTCTCCTAAGTCAACGCCCTTATAAGTGCGAACTGTTTTAATGTGTTTAGTAACCCCTTCTTCCCCGGCTCTAACTTGTTTAGCTGCACCAATAGGGAGTTCAGTGGTTGTCCGATACTGAGTTTGGAATTTGATAGGAGACTTAGTAACTTTTTCGCGCGTACCGAAGTTAGCTTCAGGATTAAAGTCACCTTGTTGAGAAGCATTATTAACAAAATAATTTTCTCTAGATTGTGGATCCATAGTCGAAGTATTTGCACTAAAAGCACGGTTAAACATTCCGACGGTAGCCTTATAGTCTAACTTTCCATTCCAATCTCTTACTGGTACTGAGAATTTTAAAATAAGTGGACGATTAGCCTTAGCATCAAAATTAGATAGAGGACGTGCATCTGAAGTAGATATACCGTGATAACCAAGTGCCCCTGCTTTTTTTAAGGTGAAATCTGCTGGCTTAGGATAAGCTTTACTGTTTGGAACATTCACTTTCCCAGTGATACCATTCGCAGGAACATTGAATCCATTTCCTAATTCAATACCAAATCGAGGTTCATGACTTACAGATCCTAATCCATTTAAGCCATTAGGGCCCACATGATAAGTTAATTCAAAATCTACTTTATTTCCTGCCCGATCGGGAGTCGCTTTAAAGGTGTAATTAGCTGGCTGATCCGCACCGTGAACTATCCCATCTCCTCTATGAGCTAATGGTGTTGACGCATTCCCTAAAGCAACAGGCGCTCCACCAACCCGAACTTCACTTGGGGTTTCAGATGCGGCATAGAAGGCAAAGCCCGTACGGCGTTTGTCGCCCGCGTACTGAACGCCGGCTTTGGAAACTTCTTCCATCAACTGGCGGCCGTTGCTGACTTTAGCTAAATCGACATTCTTCACAATGCCATCGATCTCTTCGTCGGTGTAGATGTCCTTGAGTTCTGTTCGAAGTGCTTCTTGAGGGTTGGCTGCACCTAAGATTCTCTCAGCCAAACGGTCGAGGCCAGCTTCGCGAGCTGCTTCTGCAGAAGCGCCTGGAATTTCAGCCCCTTCAACTGCCGCATAGTTGCCTGCTTGGCTTTGAGGAGCTTCCTTCTTGCCGTTGTCTGACAATTCACCCACTTCTGGGTTTAAGTTCTTTTCTGCTGATTCTTTATTTTCTTCAGCTGGGGCTTGGGCCTTAGCTTCAGCTTCTGGGGCTTCCAGCTTTGTTGCTTCTGGCTCGACTGGAACTTCAGCTGCTGGTGCAGGCTCTTCGGCTGGCTTAGCTTCAGCTTCTGGAGCTGCTTCAAGCACAGGTGCCGCTTCTGGCTGGCTGCTGGTTGCATCAGCTGGGGCTTCTACCCGGTCCACAGCACTGGCTGCAGTAATTTCATCGGCTTGCACGCTCACGGCTTGGTTAGCAAACAATAAGCCTGCAGCAACTGCTACAGAGGCGACGCCTATATTTAGACGTTTGATGGAGTAACGGTAGAACTTGTTACTCATCTTCTCTCTTCTTAATTTTATATTATTTTTTCCTAGCATAAAAACCTCCCGGCATAATAAATCATTCGCGTACGTCACCAATTATCTTACTCCACAAAAAATAAAATAATAAACAGAAAATTTTTTTGTACTTTTTCCAATTTGTCAAAATTTTAAAAACAAAGCTTAATATCTAAGGGTTTTTACTTGCTTTTTAAAGAGAAATTAAATTTATTTTTTGTATTTTATTTTGCACATTAATTTTGTTCATTTTGATACTTTTTGCGCTAATTTAATCTATTGTATTAATAGCCTAAAGAAATAACCTACGATTTTTGATCTCTTTCTTCCTATTATAATAATTTTCATCTTTTTGAGGCTTTTTGCACATTGAAGACCGACTGACAAAAAAATACAAATTTAGTTTTTATTAAGCATATATTATTTATGTTATCAAATTATAAGTACTATTTGAAGCGTCTTATTTTTCTCCAAACAAGAAAAAGCCCCTAGCAGGAACAAAATCTTGCTAGGGACTATGGCTTAGACTTATTGCTAACTTCGGTAGGATTTAAGATCGCGACGGTCTGTGAAACGATCAGCAGCAGCATCAATCTTGTCCTGGTTGCCGATCACCACCCAGGCATCTTCTTGGAAGACTTGATCAATAGCGTCCGCATAGGCCTGGAAATCATCCAAGCTAGTTGCCAGGGCTTCTTGGAGACGCCGGTTAATCCGCCCCTCGGTCTCGCCTTTGAAGTAGCGGCGGAGGGCTAGACCGTTGACAGCTTGGGGCACGATAGGGAAGTGGAAGTTAGTCATCGCGCCAATGATGAACTGATCAATGGTCGCTTGGTCAAGGGTCAACTGGCGGATAAAGTCCCCAATCTGGCTGTAAACTTCTAGCGTGCGGCTGAGGTGGGGGTCGCGATAGGAGTAAGCCGCAAGATCACCAGCTGGATTCAGGATAAAGCCTGCCCCATAAGCGCCGCCTTGTTCACGGATTTGTTCGTGGAGGAAGCTACTGGCCAAGAGATGGGCGAGGACAACGACAGCCCCCGAATAATAGAAATTCTCAGAGTCGATTCGACCCCCTTGGACCACATATTGGACATTGCCGTTGGTTCGAATGCCTTCGCGTTGGCGGCCAGTTAGCGGCACATCGAGGGGTTGGCTGGGGGCTTTTTGGCTTGGCAACTTAGCTAGGAAGGCTTGAGTCTCTTCGATGAGGACATCACGGTCACTGGCTTCCGCCGTCAGACTAACCGTGACGTCTTGACTAGACCAGAGCCTGGCTTGGAGGTCGGTCAGGGCTTGGCTGTAGTCTTCGAAGACAGCATCAAAGTCAGCGAGGAGGGCACAGACATGATCGTAATAGGCAATTCCTTCTAGCTCTTCCGCAATCCGAGCCGTTTCCGTTGTCATGGCCTGGAGCCGGGTGAGGGCTGAGCTATGACCACTAGTCTCCAGACTGTCCTCCAAGTCCGCCTTAACCCGCTGGAGGATATTCAAGAGTCGGGCCTTCTCATCGAAGCGGCTGGTCGTTAGGATCTCTTCCACTAGGTCGAAGGCCTGGCCACTATCTCGACCCAGGGCAGCGAAAGAAACGACTAGCTTAGCCTGGTAAAGAGCTGGCTGGTCCACGTCCCGGTAGAGCTTGACCTGGAAGTTTAAACCATTGGCATAGGTTAGGATAGCTGTATCCAAGTCCGCATAAGTGTGTGATTCCGTTGAGACGCTACCGAGGAAGATCAGGAGGTCCGAGAGGGTCGCTAGGTCATCGAAGGCCACTTGGTCGAGCGGGAAGGCTAAGTGGACATAGCGAATACCCGCTGCGGGCTGGTCATGATAAAGACATGTCTGACCTCCGGCGAGTGTGAGCTGGTCTTCAGGGATGCTAGCCACTTCCCGGTCCACGTCAGCCAAATCGAGCTGGGGTAGACTAGCCTGGGCTTCGGGGCTGTCAGGGGTCTGCTGGTAGCTGCGGAGGGAGGCATTGGCCGTCTTAACCTGGTCTAATTCCTCTGTTGTCATGGTTTGGACTTGGTCTGCCAGTTGGTCAGCTACTTCCTGGTCCATGGCCTGGTGGCGGCCCAGCTCAGGCTCGTGGACGAGGATCTGCTGGCCTTTTGCCCCTAGCAAGCGGTCCTGGATGAGCCGCTCATAATAATCCGTCCCCAAGCGCTCTCTAAAGGCCTGGAAGCTCTCGCTGTAATTCAAGGATTCGTCAAAGGAGATGCCATAGCGCCAAGCACTCATGCACTGGATGAACTTGGTCACTCCGCGATTGGCGCCCCCTGCCTCACGCAAGGCGAATTCGGTCCGCTTGATCACAGCTTCCAAGAGCTCCGTATTGATGCCTTCTTCAACCACCTGGCGGAGAACATCTTGAATCAGGGCGACCGCTTCATCCACCCGGTCGGCGTTGAAGCGCTCCAGGATAATGGTGAAGTCCAGGTAGTAGCCGCTGCCCCCATAAACAGAGACATCCTCGGCTAAGCCGGCCTCCAGGATGGCTTGGCGGATCGGACTGGATTCGGCATTAACCAGACTATCGGCAAGAAGCCCCATCAGGTATTGGTCCTCTCGGGAAGTCGCTTGGCCAAAAGGCAGGCTATAGCTCAAATAGGAGTCAGTCGACCGGTCGTCGCCCTTGCCACCGTCATAACTAAGGGTATAACGGCGGTCTTCCGAACTGGGTACAGGCGTTTGAAGACTAGACAGACCTTGCCCCGCTTGGAAGTGGCTGAAGTAGTCGCCATCGATCTGGGTCAGGGCGCGGTCGATGTCCAGGTCGCCATAGAGGAAGGCCAAGGCATTGTCGGGCCGGTAGTGGGCCTGGTGGAAGGCGCAGAAGTCTTCATAGGTCAGCTTGGGAATGTCATAAGGATAGCCGCCTGAATCATGGGCATAGGTGGATCCAGGGTGGAGGGTACGGTCGATGTCCTGGATAACCGTCCGGTCGGGCGAGGAGTAGACCCCACGCATCTCGTTATAGACCACCCCATTGTAGGCTAGTTTATCCCTTTCCTCGTCCAGGTCCAGGTGCCAGCCCTCCTGTTCGAAGACCCGGCGCTCTTCTAACATCCGAGGGAAGAAGACGGCGTCTAAATAAACATCCATCAGATGGTGGAAGTCCTCCTCATTCATGGAAGCCACCGGATAGAGAGTCATATCGGAGAAGGTCATGGCATTGAGGAAGGTGTTCATGGAAGTCTTGAGCATGGACATGAAAGGGTCCTTGACCGGGTACTTGCGTGACCCCGCCAGAACGGCGTGTTCGACAATATGGGCTGCCCCCCTAGAATCCTCAGGCGGGGTGATAAAGCCAATCCCAAAGGCCCGGTTCTGGTCCTCATTCTTCAGCCAGAGCACACGGCCACCCGACTGGTCATGTTCATAGACATAGGCCAGGCTGTTGGCGTCTGGTGCTTGGAATTGGTCTACCAGGTGAAAACCTGCAATTTGTTCTTTTGACATGGAATCACATCCTTACTTAATTAGTCATTCATTTCGGTAAATTCAGCGTCGATTTCTTTATTCTGGTCCCGCTTTTGGTCTTGGAAGTCCCGGCTTACTTGGCGGTAGGCGGAGAGGAAGGGGATAACTAGAGCAGAGACTACGATCCCCATGACATTGAAGACCAGGGTACAGATAATGGTTACGAGAAGGGTCACCCAGACCGGCAAGGCCAAGTCCCGGCCCAGGAAGAAGGGCTCGAGAGCCTGCTTCAAGAGGGCCACGACCAGGTAGAGGCCGAGTAGCCAGAAACCAAGGGTCGTATCCCCCAAGAACCATTGGTAGAGGATCCAGGGGACGAAAACAATCCCGGACCCGATCACAGGCAGGGCATCGAGGAGGGCAATTACCAGAGCCAAGAGCCAGGCCCAGGGAATCCCCAGAAAGTGGAGGCCGAGGCCAAGAATCACAAAGACCAGGGCCAGCAGTTTGACCTGGGCCCAGGCAAAGACCCAGATATTCTTAAAGGTCCGCTTCAAGACCTGGCCCCAGAAGTTGGTCGTCTGAGCTTCCTGGCTCGGGTCTGCATTAAAATTATGGTTAAAATAAATATTCATCGTTTCTCCTTTAGTTCGTAAACTTGTTTTTTTAAGATTTAGCGGCTAAGATTAAGCTAAAAAAGGAGGGTCACTTATGACAACTTTCCGCTATCCAAGCCCAGATTCGATCATCGCTTTGACCAGCCTGCGCCAGGTCGACCAGCCCGAAGAAGGCAACTTCGGCCTCCGCCAGGCTAAAAACCCGACCGGAGTCATCGCCAACCGCCAGGCCGCCCTTGAAGCATACGGGCTGAGTCTAGATAAGCTGGTCATGCCCCAGCAGACCCACAGCCCCCATTGTTACCAAGTGGGCCGAGAAGATATTGGCCGAGGCGCCCGGTCAGCTGAGACCGGTATCGCTGACTGCGACGGACTCTATACTTTTGACAAGGGGATCATTGTAGGCGTCTTGACCGCCGACTGCGTCCCCATCCTCTTCTACGAGGAAGGCTCAGGCCTAGTTGGTGCCATCCATTCCGGTTGGCGGGGCACCGTCCAAGAAATCAGCCGCAAAGCTTTTGACCAGATCAAAGAAGCCCATCCCCAAGTCGCCATCGACCAAGTCCAGGTCCACATCGGCCCCGCCCTCTCCCAAGAGAAGTTCGAAGTCCAAGCCGACGCCTACCAGGCCTTCCACGCGCTCGGCTATGCCGACGACGCCATTATTTACCGAGCCGACAGCCAACGCTGGCACATCGACAACCAAGCCGTCGTCGCCAAACAATGCCAACTCAGCGGCATCCCAGCAGCAAACATCTACATCCACCACCACTGCACCTACCAAAACCCCGACGGCTTCTCCTACCGCGAGAACGGAACACCCTACCGGCACGGGCACTTGATTGTCAGGGTGTGAGGGAGTGCGGGTAGAAGTGGACCTCTGGAGCAAAGCGACAAAGAAGACTGAAAGTCTTCGGCGGCGCTTTGTGAAGAGGAGCCACTTCTGCGCGACCGAACCCGATTAGAGGGTGTGAGCAAAGGCGTTCAGAAAGGGATGACTGGAGGCAAAGAGGATAAGATCGGCTTTAGCCGGTCGTTCCACTTTGCTGAAGTCACTCCCTTTCTGCCTTTGCGAACCCAACTACACAGGGTGTGAGGGATGGCGTTTAGCTTTCGTTCACTGGAGCAAGTCACCAGAGCGGTCTGCAAGACTGCGGCGGGGACTTGTGAAGTGACACGAAAGCTGCCAAGTCGAACCCGACTTGAGGGTGTGAGAGGATGCGGTAGAAAGGGACCTCTGGAATAAAAGAGCAGAGAAGGCTGGAAGCCTTCGATGGACTTTTATGAAGAGGAGCCCTTTCTGCATACTCGAACCCGACTACAGGGTGTGAGCAAAGGCGATTAGAAAGGGATGACTGGAGACAAAAGGGATAAGAGCGGTTTTAGCCGGTCGTTCCCTTTTGTTGAAGTCACTCCCTTTCTGCCTTTGCGAACCCGACTTGAGGGTGTGAGGGAGCGCGGTTAGAAGTGGACCTCTGGAGAAAATTGGAGCCAGCTATTTGTATTCGGAGAGTTTGAGTACAAATTGGAGAACACATCTCTTCTAATAAAATGATGGCCCATTAGGATGAGGCAGAACCATTAGTAAAAAATCTAAAATAAGGATCAACAAGCTAGCAAGGCCTTGCTAGCTTGTTTTCATTATGGTTCGGGAAAGGGCGGCTTGCCTAGCGGGGGCAACTTGGGAATGCTGGCCTCGTTTGCGAGTTGGAGCAATTCAACTTGCTAATCGGAGGCCCGTTTGCGAGTTGATGCAAGCCTAATCGCTAAGGGCGGCCTCGTTCGAAAGTTGGTGCGACCCGACTTGCTAACGGCAGCCCCATTTGAAAGTTGACGCGACCCGACTTGCGATCCGAAGCCCTATTCGAAAGTTGCCGACTCTCTACTTGCTACCAACCTACATCTTCCGCTGGCGTGGGTCGCCTTGGCGGAAGCCACCAGCCTTGATGAATTCATTGTAGAGAATCTCCCGGACATCTTCGTCCGTCAGCTGCTTGGTGGGCTTTTCTTCTTTTTTCGGTGCAGTTTTTTGCTTGTGGAAGATCTGGTAGATGGAGTTGACGCTCCGCCCTTCCGCAATATAATCCTTAATCTCGAGCAAGCGGTCCACATCATTAAGCGAATACATTCGCCGATTGGTTTCCGACCGCTGAGGTGTAATCAGGTGTTTCTCTTCGTAATAACGAATCTGACGGGCTGTGAGGTCGGTCAGTTTCATCACCGTTCCAATCGGAAAGACCGCCATCGACCGCCGCAACTCTTTTTCTGACATGAGAAATCCCCCTATCCTTTCAATTCTATAATCTGACATCATGTTATATTATTTTACATCTTTGTGCAAGCCAAAATCTTCCCAAAACGAGCAAAATCAGGCAAGTGGCAAAAGGCTTGCCTATTCTTTGCAAGTACCTTTTTTGTATCTGGATTTGGAGTCACTCTAAGAGGATCTCAGACAGGCTCTACGACAAGAAACCGAATTCATCTTCTCAACTTCAATTTTTTCACAAGCTTCTGTACCCTTAAAAGTCCCTCCAAGGCTCCAGTAAAGATCAAGTTTAGGCGGTCCAAATCCCGACCTTTCAAGGATTCTGGCTTGAAAATTTGCTATACTAGGTCTATTAAGCTAAGAGGAGTTGACACCATGCCCGAACAATCTTATGAACAAGTCAAACGTGCCGAGCGGGCCACCTGGCTCAGTATCGCCAGCTATCTCATCATTGCCACGGCCAAGTTACTAGGAGGTTATTTCTTCCGGTCCAGTGCGCTGACGGCGGATGGGATGAACAACCTATCGGATACCATCAATGCGGTCTTCATGTTTATCGGCCTGCGTTTCTCCCGCAAGCCAGCGGACAGCGACCACCGCTACGGCCACTGGAAGGCGGAATCTATCGCAACCCTGGCCATGAGCTTCCTGATTCTCTATATTGGCCTAGAAGTAACCCTGAACAGTCTGCAGAACTTCTTCCACTATGAGCCTGTGACCCCAGACCCCCTGACTATCGGCGTGGCCCTGGTCTCGGGACTGGTCATGTTGGGGGTCTACCTCTACAACAAGCGTCTGGCCAAGCAGCTTGAGAGCCAGGCCCTGCTCGCCTCTTCCAAGGACAATCTGACCGACGCCCTCACCTCCTTCATGACGGCCTTCACTGCCCTCACCAGCCAGTTCGGCTTGCCTTGGTTGGACGGGGTCATGGCCCTGGTAATCGGCCTCATTATCCTGAAGACCGGCTTCGATATCTTCGTCGACTCCACCTTCCAATTGACGGACGGCTTCCCCGTTGACCTGATTGAGACTTACGAGGAAGAGATTGCCGCCATCCCCGACGTCCACAGCGTCCGCCACATTGCCGCCCGCCGTTACGGTGCCAATGTCTACATCGACGTCACCATCCTGGTCGACCCCTCCCTCTCCGTCAAGGAAGGCCACGACATCACGGAAAAGGTGGAACACGTCTTAGCCGACGCCTTCGCCATCCAACAAGTCGATGTCCATGTCGAACCGGATTTATAAGAGAGAGCGCTTAATCTATGGTAGAATACTAGTAAGTTAAGACCTCGCGCCTGCTCGCTTGTCTGTGTTAACCAGAAAGGATGATACCATGGATAAAGAAACATTCATCAAAAATTATGCCGTTGAACGTCAAAACACCCAATCGCTCAAGTGGGACCTCTTAGAAGAACGCTTCGGCGATGCAAACCTGCTCCCACTATGGGTGGCTGACGCGGAGTTCAAGACACCCGATAGCGTCCGCCAAGCCCTCCACGACAAGATCGACCACGGTGTCTTCGGCTACACCTTTGTGAGCGATGACTACTACGAGGCCTTCTTCTCCTGGATGGCCGACCATTTCGACCTCCATTTAGAAAAAGACTGGATTCGTTTTACCACCGGTGTGGTCCAAGCTCTCTACTACTTCGTCTATGCCTATACCCAACCGGGCGACAGCATCCTTATCCAGACCCCGGTCTACTATCCCTTCCACAATGCCGCCCGGGATACGGGACGTCGTTTAATCACCTGCGACCTCAAGGCTGTCGACAATCATTTTGAAATCAACTATGCCGCCTTTGAGCAGGCCATTATCGATGCCCAGGTCAAGCTCTATATCCATTGCTCACCCCACAATCCAGCGGGCCGGGTGTGGACCGAAGACGAAATGGACAAGCTCTTTGCGATCTGTGAAAAGCACGATGTCTTGATTGTATCTGACGAAATCCACCAAGACTTCAACTTCAGCGGTCGGCCTCAGATCCCTGCCCTCAATGTGGCAGGCGGCAAGTACCGGAACCGGATCGTGGCAGTTAACGCAGCTTCTAAGACCTTCAACATGGCCACCCTCCTCCAGTCCCACGTCATGATTCCCGATGACCAATTGCGGGCCCAATACGACCAGGTGGTGGACCGCTTGAATCTCACCGAGAACAGCATGATGGGGCTCATTGCGACCGAAGCCGCCTACCGGGATGGGGCGGACTGGTTGGAAGGCTTCAAGGCCACCATCTACAGCAACTACACTTACCTCAAAGACCGCCTGGCCCAAGAACTCCCAGAAGCCAAGGTCACCGACCTGGAAGGGACCTATCTCATGTTCGTTGAGCTCCCCTTCGTCCAAGACCAAATCGACATGGAAAACTTTATCCAAGACTGCTGTGGCCTAGCCGTCGACTACGGCAACTGGTTCGGCGCCAACTTCGGCGACTACATCCGCCTCAATCTGGCCACCATCCCCGAAAATATCGAACAAGCCGCCGACGCCCTGATCAAAGAGAGCCGCCGCTTACTCGACAAATAAAACAGAAAACCAGAAGTTCCTTCAAACGAGGGCTTCTGTTTTTTTTTCTAGACAGCAATCTTAAAAGATCGAGGTCCACTTTTCTTATAAGCAGCCAACAATTGAATTTAAAAACAAAACCTGTTCCCTAGGCGCTTTCTGAGTATTTTCTAAGGCTATTGGGTATAATTAAGGTGCAGATAATAGGATTTAGAAAAGGAGAAAAGACCATGAATGGAACGATGATTCAATATTTCGAGTGGGAGCTTGCGGATGATGGCAAGCACTGGCAGCGGGTGGCTAAAGACGCCCAGCACCTTGCTGACAAGGGCTTTTCCCATATTTGGCTGCCCCCAGCGACCAAGGGAACGGGCACCAATGATGTCGGCTACGGAATTTATGACCTCTATGACCTTGGCGAATTCGACCAAAAAGGGGCCCAGCGCACCAAGTATGGAACCAAGGATGACTATATAAAGGCCATCCAAACCCTTCAAGAAGCGGGCATCTCCGTCCTCGGCGATGTCGTGCTCAACCACAAGGCCGGGGCGGATGAGTCTGAGCGCTTCGAAGCCTATGAGGTGAACCCCGATAACCGCCAGGAAATCATTTCTGAAGCCCATGAAATTGAAGGTTGGACCAAGTTTACTTTTCCTGGACGCGGGGACACTTACAGTGCCTTCAAGTGGAATTGGACCCACTTCTCCGGTGTGGACTATGACCAGGCGACCGACAGCAATGGAATTTTCATGATCAAGGGGCTCAACAAGGGCTGGGCCGATAATGATGAAGTGGATAGCGAGAACGGAAACTTCGACTATCTCATGTTCGCCGATATTGACTACCGCCACCCCGACGTGATCAAGGAAGTGGAGAATTGGGCCAAGTGGTATGTCCAAGAGACCGGCCTGAACGGCTTCCGGCTCGACGCCCTCAAGCATATCAACGCCGACTTCATCGAGGAACTGGCAGCCAAGCTCCTGGAGGCTGACCCTGACTTCTACCTGATTGGGGAATACTGGAATGGGGACTATGCCAGCCTGGAGAACTATATGAACGAAACCAGCTTCGACATCGACCTGTTCGACGTCAAGCTCCACCAGAACTTCAAGGCAGCTTCCGAAGCGGTTGACGGCTTCGACATGTCCAGCCTGCTCGACGACACCCTGCTCCAGAAGAACCCCACCCTAGCCATCCCCTTCGTCGACAACCATGACTCCCAACCTGGCCAATCCCTCGAATCCTGGGTCCAAGACTGGTTCAAACCCCTCGCCTACGCCCTTATCCTCCTCCACCAAGACGGCCTCCCCTGCGTCTTCTACGGGGACTACTACGGCATCAGCGGCGACAATCCCATCCCCGGCGAGCAAGAGCTCCTCGACCAACTCCTGGACCTCCGACAGAATCAAGCTTACGGCAAGCAAAACAACTACTTCGACCACCCCAACTGCGTCGGCTTCACCCGCGAAGGCGATAGCGACCACCCCGATGGCCTAGCCCTCCTCATGTCCAACGGCGAAGCTGGCTTCAAAGACATGTACGTCGGCCAAGCCCACGCCGGTGAAGAGTGGCAGGACGCCCTCGGCAACAGCCCAGACACCATCAGCATCGATGACGACGGCAACGGCCACTTCACCTGCCCCGCAGGAAGCGTCTCTGTGTGGGTAAGGGTGTGAGCAATTGCGCTTAGACTTGAATAACTGGATACCAAACGGAAAAGAGCGGCTTTAGCCGATCGTTCCGATTGGGTGAAGTCACTTCAAGTCTGCAATTGCGAACCCGACTAGGGTGTGAGGGCGCGCGGTTAGAAGTGGACTCTGGAGCAAAGCAACAGAGAAGACTGAAAGTCTTCGACGGCGCTTTGTGAAGAGGAGCCACTTCTGCGCGCCCGAACCCAACTGGAGGGTGTGAGACTTGGCGTTTAGACTCGGATGATTGGAGCAAGTCAGAATAAGAGCGAAGCATTCGCTCGCTTCTGACTTGTAAAATCACTCCGAGTCTGCCAAGTCGAACCCGACTAAAGGGTGTGAGGGCACGCGGTAAGAAGTGGACCTCTCTATAGATAGCTGATATTTCCATACAATTATTCAACAAGCTAGGCTTCGGCCTAGCTTGTTTTCCTTTTTAACTAAAAAATCAAAAAAACTCTACACTTCGGTTAGTAGATCAAAAATTAGCAAGGTCAACATGGACTCAGAGGCCTAGACTGTGGGTTGGCAAGCTCTAACCCACAGAGAAAATGCCCGAGTGGGGATTGATACACTCTAACCCACACTAAAGACATCAGAATGAGGCTTAGGAAGCTACAACACACAATCGAGACCCGCAAGTGAGGGTTGACCAACCCCAACACCCACTCGAAGGCAGCAATTGGGGGCTTGGACAAAAGCCCCAGCTCCTTTTTAAACATCTGCTCCAAAAGTCAGTTATGATATCTATTCCATACAGGGCATGAGGGTTAACACTTTCATTCCCTCAAGATTTATTGTAGAATTTAATTGGGCCATAATAATTCTCCTTTCGATGCCAAAGCATCACTTTTTACAGCAATTTAAGCATAGATTATTATGGCCTTTTTGTGTGCCATTATTTCAATTTAATGAGCTGACTTGCTAAGGGACTCGCCAAAAACAAGTTGACATGCCCCTACTTGCTAACGAGCCACACAAAAGCAAGTCACACGCCGCATACACTCTGAACAAAACAAAAAGGCCCTCCCAAAGATCTTAACTCAGATGCTTAGGAGGGCCTTGTTTCATTCTATGATTTATCTGCTCGAGATTCTTGATTTTTAGCGAATTGGCGCTTGTTTAGGACTTGCTGGTAGACGGATTCCACCAAGAGGCCAAAGACCTTGGAGGAGAAATTCTGTTGGACATAGTTGGCGGCCCGGCTGCCTAAGCGACGTCGAGTACCTTGTTCTTGCAAGCGGTCTAAATAGGACGCAAATTCGTCGAAATCGTGGTACTGGTAGCCATTGTAGCCGTCAATTAGGAACGCCTCTAGGCAATCGTCGGCGCGGCAGAGGGCGGGCCGACCGGAAGCCAGGGCCTCGATATAGGTCAGGCCCTGGGTTTCACTGGTCGAGCCACTGACAAAGATATCCCCGAGCTGGTAGTAGCGGGCGACCTCTTCTTGGGCGACCTTACCGGTGAAGATAACCTGGTCCTCTAAGTGATAACGAGTCACTTCAGCTTCTAAGTTGCTGCGGTAGGGGCCGTCGCCCACCACAAGCAGGCGGAGATCCGGCCGCTGTAAGCGGGCAAGATAAGCAATGATTTCTTGGAGGTTCTTCTCCTTGGCCAGCCGCCCGATGGAGACCAAGACGAGCTGGTCATCGCTCAGTCCCAGAGCCCTTTTCTGCGCCTTTATTTCTTCTTCCGGGAAGGCCTGTTGGAAGCGGGCCAGCTTGATCCCCGTCGGAATAATTTCGATGGTCTGGTCAACGCCATAATCGCGCAGGAGCCGCTCCACCTTCTTACTGGGCGTAATCACCGCATCGGTCGCGCGCAAGGTCAGGTAGGAGACCACCGAAACAATCTTCTTCCCTGTCGCCTTGCTGGGGGAGAAATAATGGGTATAGTCTTCATAAACCGTGTGGTAGGTATGGACAATGGGAATATCCAGGGCCTTGGCAATGGTCCGAGCCGCGTGAAAAGTCGAAAATTCACACTGGGTATGGATAATATCTGGAGCCCAGTCAATGATCTCCCGTATAATACTGTGGTTGATGGGCAGGCTGATGCGGGCGCCGGGGTAGATCTTCCCCACCTTGATGGAATTCAAGTAATAAACGCCCGACTCCTTGGCAATAGCCTGCTTGTCACCTAGGGTCAGGATCCGGACATCGTGGCCCCGCCCCATCAATTCTTCGCGCAAAGTCATTAAAGAAGACACCACGCCATTAACAGCAGGCTGATATAAGTCAGTTGTGATTAGAATCTTCATCGTTAACCGTACGCTCCTTAACTTCCACTTCTTACCATGCATGCTTATTATAGCAAACCCCCACAAAGCAGCGCAATCTCCCCTGACAATCTTAGGGGAAGCTTAAGTATAGATCTTTCCCATCCATTCTTTCAAAGTCGTCTAGATTAGAATTGTTTTTGATGAGTATAAAATGAGAAAATACTTAGATTGTTTTGCTTTTAGTTTAACTTTGTGCTATTATTTTTAATAACTTATAATGATTCATAATATTCACATTACTAAGATAGGGAGTGTCATGATGGCAGATCAAGAAAAAGATTATCGGATCCAAAGTCAAGTCTACGATCCAGACGTACGAATGCCGAACCGGGCGATGATGCGGGCGGTAGGCTTAACCGATGAAACCTTCAAGAAACCAAAAATTGGGGTTGCCAATACTGAGAGCGATATTACCCCTTGTAACATGCATATGGGGGACCTGGCGGATGAAACCATCCAAGCTATCAAGGACTACGGCTACCATCCCTTCGAATTCCACACCATTACGGTCTCTGACGGGATTTCCATGGGGACCCAGGGGATGCGCTTTTCCCTGCCTTCCCGTGACTTAATCGCCGACTCCATTGAAACCGTAGTCAACGGTGAAAACATGGACGGGGTTGTGGCCTTCGGGGGCTGCGATAAGAACATACCCGGCTGTTTGATTGGGATTGCCAACACCGGACTACCAGCTGTCTTCGTTTATGGCGGAACGATTTTGCCTGGCCAAGACCGTGAAGGCCAGGACATTGATATTGTGTCCGCCTTTGAAGCAGTTGGCCAATACGCCGCTGGAACCATCGAATACGACCGTTTTCGCGATGTTGAATTAAATGCCTGCCCTGGCGCCGGGTCTTGCGGTGGGATGTATACCGCTAATACCATGGCCTCAGCAGCCGAAGCATTAGGTATGTCCCTACCCGGCAGCTCCAGCCACCCTGCCGTCAGCCAAGAAAAACATGACGACTCCCGGGCAGCTGGTGAAGCTGTCTGCAAGCTCATCGAGAAACGAATCTACCCTAAAGATATCATGACCAAGGAAGCCTTTGAAAATGCTATTACTTTGGTGATGGCTCTGGGTGGGTCAACGAACGCCATCCTTCACTTGCTGGCTATTGCCCATGCGGTGGAAGTCGACGTGACTCTGGAAGACTTCGAACGCATCCAGAAGAAGGTGCCTCACTTAGCTGACCTCAAACCTTCCGGCCGCTATGTCTTCAATGACCTCTACAAAGTCGGCGGCGTCCCAGCGGTGATGAAATACTTGCTAGAAGAGGGCTACCTCCACGGCGACTGCCTGACGGTTACAGGTAAGACCCTGGCCGAAAACTTGGCAGAAATGCCAGGTCTGAGCGAGGGCCAAGACGTCATCATGCCGCTTTCTGCGCCTAAACGCGAAGACGGTCCATTGATCATCCTGCGCGGTAACTTGGCTGAAAAAGGCTGTGTGTCCAAACTTTCTGGGCTCAAGGTCATGCACCATTCCGGCCCTGCCCGCGTCTTCAACACAGAAGACGATGCGGTTGAAGCAGCGACCCGGCAAGAAATTGTCCCAGGCGACGTTGTTATCGTCCGCTATGTAGGACCTAAAGGTGGACCAGGTATGCCTGAAATGCTTTCCCTCTCCTCTATCCTGGTGGGTGAAGGCCTAGGTGAATCCGTTGCCCTCTTGACTGATGGCCGCTTCTCTGGTGGTTCACACGGTCTGGTTATCGGCCACATCGCGCCTGAAGCCATTGTCGGCGGAACCATCGCCCTGGTTGAAGAAGGCGACACCGTCACCATCGACGTGCCAAGCCGGTCCATCACCCTCGAAGTCAACGACGAAGAATTAGCCAAACGTCGGGAAAAACTGGTCCTCCCAGAACTTCTCAAGAAAGGTGCACTCGGTAAGTATGCCCACAACGTCACCTCTGCCGACCGCGGCGCCGTTACCGACTATGTTAACCGGGATGAAGACTAAGCGGATCCGTATTCCGCATGCATAATTAAAATTCTAACGAAGACCCAGCGCTGATAAGCGTTTGGGTCTTTTTCTTCTGCAATAGCTTTTCGAAACAATGAATTGGCAGAAAACAAGGAGACTTGAGCGTAACTTTTGTTATTGGTCGCGATTCTTGTTATGCTAGATTTAGATTAAACAGAGGAGGATGCTAAATGTTTGTTATTTTACAAAAAATTACTACTGAAGCAGAACACACTGAAGATGTGATCAAGAAATTAGGCGACCGTGAAATCATTACCGAACAAGATGGTTTCGTCGACATGTCTGTCCTCAAAGGCGAAGAACAAGAAGACGGTAAAGACGTCATCTTCGTTATCGGCCGCTGGGAAAACAAAGACGCCTGGGCCGCTTGGGAAGCATCCGATAAACGTGACCAACCAAACGATCCAGACAAAGCAGAAATTGTTTCCATGACAGCTGGCAAATTCGATAGCCAAGTGATCTTGGAAAGCAAATAAGGGTATAAGCAATTGCGGACCCGACTGCGTAGACTGTAACTCAAACTATTTTTAGCGCAAAGCAAAAGACGAGCTCTTTTTAGAGGGCTCGTCTTTTTTCTTTTTTAATGCTGAATCCTGACTGCTAGTTAAAAGAGAATGACTCTTCTAAATGAATTCGATTCGACAGCTTTGGGCAACTTCCGTAACTCGTAGTTCTCCATTTGCACGCAAAGTCTCTGAGTGCAAATGGAAAACCGGCTAAGCGCCGGCCTTCACACCCTGTTATAGTCGGGTTCGGGCTGGCAGAAATAGCTCCTCTTCGCAAAGATCCGCCGAAGACCTTCACTCTTCTCTGGTTCTTTGCTCCAGAGATCTCTTTCTCCCGCCAGCCCTCACACCCTAAACATCAAAAAAAGCGATGCAAGTTGGCTCTGGGCGTTCTTGCTCGCTTAATTTCCCGTGGTGCTAGCGCATAGTCGCTAGCTGTGCCAGTTGGAACAACTGGCATGCTATGCTTGGTCGGTGCCAAGCGATTTGTTTAACTTGACTATAGTATAGCAGGTATTCAGGGAGACGTCAATACTTCTTTAGGAAATTCTAAAAAATATTTAACCTTTCTTCTGATAACGGAAGGCGACGGTTTCATAAGGGGCGACTTCTAGCTGGTCTGAGAGCTCCGTCAAGGGGCCGTTGCCTATAACTTTCTTAGCGTCAGCCTGCCAGCCTAGTTCACTGAGGTCCAGCGTCACAGGGTCGCCATAGAAATTAGACAGTACCAAGAGCTCCTGGTCGCCATAGCGGCGGCGGTAGGCCATGACTCGAGGATGGTCAAGAAAGAGCCCCTCGTAGTCACCTTGACTAATTAGCGGCTCTGTCTTCCGCAGCTGGATCAAGTCCTGGTAGTAGGCAAAAATACGCTGGCTCAATTCCGACTGGGCATTCACCTGGTCATGGTTCGCATTAACTGCCAGCCAGGGCGTCCCCGTCGTGAAGCCTGCTTGGTCGCCGGTTTTCCACTGCATAGGGGTCCGGCCATTATCCCGTGACTTGTCTTGGATAATGGCCAGGGCTTCAGCTTGATCCTTGCCAGCTTCCAAGAGGCTCTGGTAGGCATTGTGGGTCTCCACATCCTGGTAGTCTTCGATCGACTGGAAGTTGGCATTGGTCATACCAATCTCTTCACCCTGGTAGATATAGGGGGTACCTCGCATCAGGTGAATGGTCTGGGCCAGCATGGTTGCCGATTCATAAGGGTAGTGCTTTGGATCACCGAAGCGGCTGAGCTGGCGGGGTTGGTCGTGGTTACTCAAGAAGAGAGCATTCCAACCGCCCCCCGCAGCCATTCCTTCCTGCCAGTCATTGAGGATCCGCTTCAACTCTAGGAAGTCAAAGTCATCCTGGGCCCACTTCTCACCCTCGGGATAGTCTACCTTGAGATGGTGGAAGTTGAAGATCATATCCAATTCATCTCGGTCCGGATTGGTATACTTGACTCCCTCAGCAATAGAGGTCGAAGACATTTCCCCCACGGTCACCGTATCCTCGCGCTGACCAAAGCTGGCCTGGTTCAGCTGGCGCACCCAGTCGTGGACACGCGGGGTATCGGTATAGAGGGCCTTCTCCTCGCTGCCTCCATCGCCGGACCCATCGACTAAGACCGGATCCTTACCGATCACATTGAGGACATCGAAGCGGAAGCCCCGCACTCCCTTCTCCAGCCAGAAATTACAAATGGCCTGACATTCTTTACGAACAGCAGGATTGTGCCAGTTGAGGTCGGCCTGGCTAACATCATAAAGGTGGAGGTAGTAAAGGCCGGAATCGCCAAAAGACTCCCAGGCTGGGCCACCAAACTTAGACTGCCAGTTGGTCGGTAGGCTCCCATCGGCCTTGGGCTCGCGAAGGATATAGTAGTCCTGGTAGGTTGCGTCCCCCGCCAAGGCCTTCTGGAACCATTCATGGTCAGTTGACGTATGGTTAAAGACCATATCCATCATCAAGCCCATGCCACGCCTGTCTGCTTCCTGAACCAAGTCCTCAAAATCCTCCATCGTCCCAAAGCGCGGGTCGATAGCCCGGTAATCCCTCACATCATAGCCATTATCATTCTGAGGTGAGGGGTAGATCGGACTCAACCAAAGCATATCCACCCCCAATTTAGCCAAATAGTCCAAGCGTCGGATAATCCCACGCAAGTCTCCGAAGCCGTCTCCATCACTATCCTGGAAAGACTTGGGGTAGATCTGGTAAACCGTCATCTCACGAAAATTCATTACAGGAACTCCTTTCGATTACTTAATCAAATAGCCGACACGCTGGCCTGCTTGGTCCACCTGGTCAAAGTTAAAGTCCAGCGCATCATATTGGTCTGCCTCTGTAAAGACAACCACAATATCTGTTCCTTTACCTGCTGCCCGAATGGCTTCCAGGTCCATTTCGGCTAGCTCTGTCCCTATGTCAACCGCCTGACCTGTTGGCACCTCAATGGTAAAGGGTTCTCCCTCCAAGTCAACCGTATCCAAGCCCATATGGATAAGCACTTCAACGCCTGAATCTGTTTCTAAACCAATCGCATGCTTAGTAGGAAAGACACTCGTCACTTTGCCGGCTACGGGAGAAACTACCCGGCCATCCGTGGGTTCCACCGCAAAACCATCCCCCATCATCTGCTGAGAGAAGACCTCATCATCAACGGCCGTAATGGCTTTAGCCTTACCGTTGGCGACGCTGGCTATTGTTTCCTTAGCTGTTTCAGCCTTAGCCGGTGTCGGTGCCGTTTGATCTACTTGGTCAGAATTTTCTTGGCTGACTGCTTCCTTTTGACCCTGACCGTCCTTGACCAAGAAACCCATCTTCCTAAAGAGAATAGTCAGGACAAAAGGCACAACTAGGGCAATCAGCATGGCTAGGAAGAACCAAGCCATTGAGGGAACCTGGATCACTAAGAAGCCAGGCAAGCCACCAATCCCAATGGAATTAGCAGTTACCTTGGTCGCCGTGGATAGGAGCCCTGCCAAGGCAGAGCCGATCATCCCGGCCACCAAGGGGTACATGTACTTGAGATTGATCCCGAAGAGAGCAGGTTCTGTTACGCCGAGATAGGCTGAGATAGCGGCTGGAATGGTAACCTGGGATTCCTCTTCATCATGGCGGGTCATCCACCATACGGCAAGCACCGCAGAACCCTGGGCAATATTCGAGAGGGCAATCATGGGCCAGAGCCCCGTTCCCTGGTAGTCTGCGATCAACTGGGCGTCGACGGCATTGGACATGTGGTGGAGGCCCGTCACCACTAGGGGCGCATAGAGGGCTCCAAAGACCGCCCCGAAGAGCCAACTTAGACCTGAAGTCAGACCGGCGTAAACAATCGACCCAATCCAGGTCCCAATCCGCCAACCCACCGGCCCTAGCACGGTATGGGCCAGGATAATCGAAGGGAAGAGGGCCAAGAAGGGAACCAGGATCATCGACAGGTACTCCGGCACGTGCTTGCGGAAGAAACGCTCCAAGTAGCCCAGCGTCAAACCAGCGAAGAGAGCCGGTAAGACCTGACCCTGGTAGCCAATCTTATCCAAAGTAAAGAAACCGAAGTCCCAGACCGGCACCTCTCCATTGAGGATAGCGGCCGGCGCATCATAGGCATTCAGCAACTGACCAGAGACCAGGGTAATCCCTAAGATAATCCCCAGAATCTGGGTTCCGCCCATCTTCTTCACCACGGACCAGGTAATGCCGACCGGTAGGAAGTGGAAGATGGCCTCACTAGGCAGCCAGAGAAAGTCATTCAAACCTGCCCAAAAAGTCGAAGCTTCCACTAGGGTCTGACCATCCAGCATATCTAAGGGAATCCCACTCAATAAGTTCCTAAAGCCTAAGATCAACCCCCCGACAATAAAGGCTGGAATAATTGGTGCAAAGACCTCCGCCATAAAGGCTAGGCCCCGCTGGAAGGCGGACTGATTGCCCTTGGCTTGAGCTTTCACCTGGTCTTTACTCGTTCCTTCCAAACCCGATACCGCTTCAAATTCTTGGTAGAAATCCGACACCTTGTTGCCAATAATCACTTGGAATTGCCCCGCTTGGGTAAATGTCCCCTTAACTGAAGGCAAGCTCTCAATCCGGTCAACATCCGCCTTGCCGGGATCTTCCAAAGCGAAACGCATCCGAGTCGCACAGTGGGTCACCGCTGCCACATTATCTTGACCGCCAATTGCCTCCAGCAAGGCGGCCGCATCTTCTTTAAATTCTGCCATCTTGTCTCCTCCATTTCTCAGCTATGTGTCACTCCTATTATACCTAAAGAAAACCCTTCCACCAAGGGAAGAAGCCCATAATAAAAGAAGCTAGAGCGGATCTAGCTTCTTTGGTGAAGGTAAATGTTGGATAAGAGCAGCTGAAGCCGCCTTGGTCACCTAGACTGAGACCCTCCGATTGAAAGTTGAGCATAAGCAACTCACACTCAGAGCTCCTGATTAAAAGTTGAGCGCATCCTCTCACACCCTACAGTCAGGTTCAGGCTGGCAGAAATAGCTCCTCTTCGCAAATATCCGCCGAAGACCTTCAGTCTTCTCTGGCTATTTGCTCCAGAGGTCTATTTCTCCCGCCAGCCTTCACACCCTTCTTAGTCGGGTTCGGTCGCGCAGAACTGGCTCCTCTTCACAAAATCCCTGCGAAGTCTTTCAGACTTCTCCGGTCTTTTGCTCCAGAGGTCCACTTCTACCCGCGCTCCCTCACACCCTGTGTAGTCGGGTTCGCAAAGGCAGAAGGGAAGTGACTTCAGCAAAGTGGAGCGAGCAGCTAAAGCTGCTCTTATCCACTTTGCCTCCAGTCATTCCTTTCTGAACGCCTTTGCTCACACCCTTCTTCTTAACCGGCGGAAGATTTTGATGTTTTGTTCACCTGTCAGGCGGCGGTAATAGTAGATGATCAGGGCGAGGGATATGAGGGCTGTACTAGCTTCTACAGCGGTCATGGTCAGCCAAACGCCGGTCAGGTCCCAAATCCGACTCATCACTAAGAGATAAGGCACAATCAAGACCAGTCCTCTTAACAGAGAAACGACCATGGACGAGCGCGGGGCGTTGACAGCTACCGCATAATAGATCACAAAGAAATTCACGGCAGTCAGCGGATAAGATAGGAAGTAGAGTCGCAAACCTGAACTGGCCATGGAGGCTAGGGCCGGATCTGCCTGGCTATTAAAGATGCTGACTAGAGAGCCCGCCCCCACTTGACCAATGACTAAGCAGAGGCCGCCAAACACCAGATAGGTCACTAGGGCCAGACGGAAGACAGCCTGAACATTGCGGTCATCACGCGCCCCATAGAACTGGCTGACCAGGGGTTGGAAGCCCTGACCAATCCCTGTTAGGATAGCAATAATGATGATGTTCAAGTTAGCGATAATGGCATAGGCCGTTACGCCCAAATCGCCCGCCAGATTCAATAAGACCTGGTTGAAGGCGAACATGACTACAGCCGAGGAGAACTCATTCATAAAGGAAGACAAGCCATTCGCCACAACAGAAGCCAGCTCTCGCCATTGGAAGCGGAAGCGACGAAATTTCAGCTGACTATCTTCCCGGCGTAGGTGGCCGACTGCTAAGACCAAAGAGAGAATCGGCGAGAAGCAGGTCGCCAAAGCTGCCCCTGCCAAGCCCCATTGGAGAGGGAAGATAAAGATGTAATCGAGGACAATATTCGCTAGGCCCCCTGCTAGGAAGGCAATACTAGCTAAGCGGGGCGCCCCATCATTGCGCAAGAAGGACACCATGACAAAGTTTAGGATAAAGGCCGGGGTAAAGAGGGTGTAGACCGCAAAATAATCCCTGGCCCAGTGATAAAGTTCACCGGATGCCCCTAAAGCCTGAAGTAAGGGATCACGGAAGAAGAAGCAAATAGCCACAATGAAAAAACTTAATAGAGCGGCCACTAAGCTAGTCAACGAAAAAATCTCCTGGGCCCGACGCACCTGACCGCGCGATCTCTGAATGGTGAAGAGGGTCGCTCCCCCTACCCCGAACATCCAGCCCAGTCCTGAAATCACATGGACCACCGGAAGTACCAGGTTCAAGGCCGCAATCCCTTGTCCCCCAATTCCCTGGGCAATGAAGAAGGTATCCGCCAAGACAAAGAGCGAATACCCAACCATACTCAAGGTAGCGAAACTCACATAACGCACAAAATTCTTTAGCATTTGATTCGTCTCCTTTCTCAGTGCAAAAAGCACCCCATTTTTATGTCGCTTAGCTAGACATAAAAATAAAGTGCTTCAGCAAGCAAAGTGCGCTGCTATCTAAGGATTCCTTAGACCCAACCTATCATAAAGAAGATCCCCTTATAAATCAAGGCTTAAAACAGAATTTTTTCAATTTCTTGAACAATTCCATCAATAACCATAGCGAATCTGAGACAGGGCGGATAATTCCTTCAAGAGGGCTTCCTGGTCATCGGGAATAACTTGCCCATCTGCCCGCAAGGCCTTGGACAAGTCCAGGTTGAGCCGGGTCAAGATATAGGGAGCTGAGATCCCACTCTCCTGAAATTCTAGCAAGTAATCAGCTAGGACCTGCTTGAGGGCAGGCTGGGAAGGTCCTAACTTGCCCTCTATCTCTTGAATCAATTTAATCGCTTCTTTGCGGCGATCTTGCCCGCCCGCAAACCATTTCAATGCTGCCATAAGCGCCACCTCCTTAATTGATTAAAATGATTATACGCCCTTCCCTGGAAAAAGACAAAAAAGCTGGAAGCAGCTTAGCCTCCAGCTTTAAGATTCATAGTCAGGTTTGATCTGGCAGCTTTCGTGTCACTTCACAAGTCCCCGCCGCAGTCTTTCAAACTGCTCTGCTGACTTACTCCAGTGAACGCAAGCTAAACGCCAGGCTTCACACCCTTTATTCATTTTTTTCGTTATCCCCGCTGTCTTCCTTGTCAGCCTTGTCTTGGTCTTCTGAAGTTTGGTCTTGGCCTTGGCCTTCAGGAGCGGATAAGCCTTCAAAGAAGGGACGACCTAGGTCTAGGAAGTTGCCCCGGCGAAAGCTTGGGAAGAAGTTATTGAATTCTTGGTTGAAGCGTTGATGCATTTGGTTGAAGCGGTCCATCATCGCATCGTATTGGGCTTGGTTTTCTTCGCTCACATCAACCCAACCGGTGTCTTGACCATTCACATTCACCCGCATCTTCCGGCTCACACGAGGTTGTTCACTCGCGCTTTGACGGGATGGGGTATTTTCACTCGCCTTGACGCTGTAGTTAGCCACGTCCTTGTCTTCTAAGTCCTTCACATCGACTTGGAAGCGGGCGCCTTTTTCTTTTAAGAAGTCTAATTTTTCTTGGTCCGAAAGGTTGGCATAGCGGATAAAATCATCTTCATTCAATTCAGCAACCAAGGTCCCTTGACCAAATTTTTCACTGTTGACATCTGCAGTCACTGTATAACGTTTCATCATTAATCACCTTTCTTCATCATCTCGAGGGATCCTTTCCCTCTTCACTTCTTATTATATCAAATTGGTCAAGAAAGGTCAATGATTATTGGTCAAAAAAGTCAGACTTTAAATCCAGTGAGTGAAGACACAAACAAAAGGCTTATCTGTGGCTTGCTCTGGCTCTATCCACAATCATACACCTCAAGTGAAGGTGCATGAAGATCAAGCTCCATTCGGGAAGCAGGCGTGTGGCTTGGCGAGAGTGAAGGTACAATCGAAGCCCTCGAGTGAGGCTTGCTGGCCCAGTCCTTACTCCCTCCCATAATAAAAAAGGAATTTCCTCACAGACAGAGGAAACTCCTGTTTTCAATTTGTTTATATTTTCCTAAGCGGCTTCAGATTCTGATTCAGCCTGCATCTGTTCTAGCTTCCATTCCACCTTGTCGCCGGCTTTGAGTTCGATCTGGTCAGCTCCCTTGGGTGCCATCTCACCATTAACGTAGAACATCCAGTAAGCTTGCTTGTCTTCATCCTGGCTGACGCCGTTGATGGCTTTGACAAAGCCTTTATCTTCTTCCACATCGAAGTTAGCCTTCAAGACATCCAGCACCTTGTCGCCCTCTTGGAAGGTCACTTGCTTGGTTTCAGCTTCGCCTTCTAGGGGTTGGATGCTAAAGGTCGCTTCTTGCTTGGCTTGTTTCTCGGTCTGGGCGCTGCTTTGGTCAGCTGCCTTGTCGTCGGCCGGTTGTTGGCAGGCACCGAGCAGGGCCACCGAGGTTAGTAATAAGAGCCACTGTTTCTTCATGGTAAATCCTCCTTAAGATCTATTACATTAACTTTAAGCGAATTCAGGGACAAGGTCAATCTTTTCTCGATCTTTAAGCCTTAAAAAAAGCTATCTGATGAAAATATGTTATAGTTAGATTAGATACTTATCATGAAAAAGGAGGACCTCCATGTCTGATGAACTGATTTCAATTGAAGGCGGCACTTTCCGCATGGGGAGTGACCAGAAGTCTTGTGGTTTCGACCGCGACCAGGAAGGCCCCAGCGTCGAGATCGAAGTGGCTGACTTCGCCATTAGTGCCCAAACGGTGACCAACCGGGACTTCCAGGCTTTCTTCCTGGATACCGCCTATGTTACCGATGCTGAACGCTACGGCTCGTCCAATGTCTTCTTCCTCCTCATCGATGAAGACAAGCGCGACCAATACCCCCTGACTGCTGGGACCGACTGGTGGCATGAGGTGCCAGGTGCTTCTTGGCGGCAACCGGAAGGCCCAGGTTCAACGCTAGAAGGGCGGATGGACCATCCCGTCGTCCACGTCTCCCACAACGATGCCCTGGCCTATTGCCAGTGGGCCGGACTCCGCCTGCCCAGCGAAGCAGAATGGGAATACGCTGCCCAAGCTGGCCACCGGGACGGGCGCACCTATCCCTGGGGCAATGAGCTCGAAGCAGGCGGCAAGCACTGGGCCAATGTCTGGCAGGGTGATTTCCCCAACGAGAACACAGCTGCAGATGGCTATGTCGGCACTGCCCCTGCTAAAGCCTATGCCCCCAACGACTACGGCCTCTACCAGATGATCGGTAATGTCTGGGAATGGTGCAGCAATCCCGGCCGCATCCCCCTGACCCAGTTCCAAGACAGAACAGCCGAAGATTGGGCCAAGGCCTACGCCGGCTATGACCGAGCCACCGACTTCGCCCTCAGAGGAGGCTCTTTCCTCTGCCACCATTCCTACTGCCAGCGCTACCGGATCGCCGGCCGCAACGCCAATAATGCCCTGTCCAGCACCTCCAACACCGGCTTCCGCTGTGCCCAATCCCGCACCTAAGATAGAAAGAAGGTCTGTATGCTCTATTTACTTTATTTTATTGTCATTCTCTTCGCCAATACCGTAGGAGCCGTCTCCGGCATGGGGGGAGGCGTCATTATCAAGCCCGCCCTAGATGCGATTGGTGCCCACCCTCTCAATGTAATTGGCTTCTTCTCCAGTGCCGCCGTCTTCACCATGTCCATCGTCTCCATCATCAAACAAGTCCGCGGTGGCTTCCAGATCTCCTGGCAGCGGCTCCTCGCCATTGCCTTCGGGTCCATTATCGGCGGCCGCTTAGGGGACACCATCTTCAACATCCTCATGTCCCTCTACAAGAACCCCGACAAGGTCCAGTTGATTCAAATTATTATCACCGTCATCACCCTGGGCCTCTCCATCTGGTACACCTATGACCCCAGCCGTAAGCAGCTCCGCCTAGCTGGCCTCTTCAGCTTCTTCCTCGCCTCCCTGGCCCTGGGTGTCCTCTCGACCCTGCTCGGCATCGGCGGCGGGCCCATGAACGTGGCCCTCTTCATCGCCCTCTTCGGTGCCTCAACCAAGCAGGCCACGGTCTACTCCATCATCACCATCTTCTTCTCCCAGCTCTCCAAGCTCACCAGCATCGTCCTGGCAGGCAGTGTCGCAGCTGGCTCAAGCAGCTTCCTCCTCGTCATCCTCCCCGCTGCCGTTATCGGAGGCTATGTCGGCTCTGCCCTCAACCAGCGCATGACCAACAAGGCCGTCAACCGCACCTATCTCATCATCACGGCCTCCGTCATCCTCCTCAATATCGTCAACGGCGTACGACTATTCCTATAAAAATAAAGCATCCCAAAAGCTGGCACAAGCTGCTAGCTTTTGGGATGCTTTTTGTTTTTATCCTATTTTAGTTGGGTTCGAGGATGCAGAAATAGCTCCTCTTCACAAAAATCTATCGAAGGCCTTCAGCCTTCTCTAGTCTTTTGCTCCAGAGGTCCACTTCTACCCGCGCTCCCTCACACCCTGGTCTAGTCGGGTTCGGTCGCGCAGAAGTGGCTCCTCTTCACAAAATCCCTACGAAGTCTTTCAGACTTCTTCGGTCTTTTGCTCCAGAGGTCCACTTCTACCCGCGCTCCCTCACACCCTGTTATTCAAATAAACTCAATTCACTCTTACCACTCGGGAAGAAGTGTGTTTTGCCGATGCGGCAGAGTTTGAGGAGGTTTTTGTTGTCGGGATTGGACTTGCCATGGGCTTCGCTCCGGCAGACCCGGAAGACGGTGTTGGCGAAGATATCTGCCACTTGGATCATGTTCTCGTCCTGGGAGTCCTTGTATTCGACATGGACATCGTGGAGCCAGCGTTTTTCGATGGTCATGATAATCTGCAGGTATTCCTCCAGTGAATTCAGCGACCGCAAGGCCTGGTTGCGGTTATCGATCATCATCTGCAGGTTTTCCTTTTCATTTTGGCGGTGGCCCGCAATTTCCTTGATGGCCAGGCCGACGAAATAATTGAAGGTCAGAGATGGCTTGCGCAGGAGATTGGGGTAGACCTGGAAGTTATCGATCACCAAATAATGGAAGACTGCATCTGTTTCATCACGCAATGCCTTGAAGATCTGCGCCTTCATCCCATCCGGCATATTGGACCCCTTGATCTCCTCATCGGCGGTCTTTTTCGACTGGGACTTATCCAGGTAGGACTGCTTATTGCGGCGGAAAATCTCTGCGACATGGTCGGGACGGTCGGTCTGCACAAAGGCCATGACAAAGTAACGACCGTCTGGGTTCTTCTTGCGGTTGATCGACCCTGATTCATCGACAAATAGTTGCATCCTGGTCCCTCCTAGTCCAAACGATTCTTCAAGTCAATCCGCATGTCGTAGAAGTCGCCATGGAGGGCCGCTTGTTGGTGGATGACCTCTAAGAGCCGGAAGACTTCCCCCGCATTCCCTCTCAGGGTCACACAATCATCAGCCTCTGACAAGTCATAAGGGATGCCAGACGATTCGATCCGGTCCAAGAAGTAGGCCCGCTGCTGGCTCAGGTCCTGGTCTTCTTCCGCGGCCAGGGTCAGCTTGGCTTGGACCCGGTCCGCCTTCTCGAAGAGGACACAAGCAAAACTTGCGGCCCGGCCCTTCTCCGACAGGCTCATCTCCAAGTCACTAGACAGCTTAGCGGGATCCGAATTAGGGAGGACAAAGAGGCCCTCCGCCGTATCCACCAAATTCGCCTCATCTAAACTTCTCAGCTCTGCCAAATCGCGGAAATGGGCCTGGCTGTAGATGTCCCCGCCCTTGTCGCTATAGGCTTGCCCCCATGCGCCGGACTTGGTAATGGATCCCAGTAAGATCTGGCCACCCGGCTTCACAACCCGGCGGAATTCCCGGTAGAGGGCATCCAGGTCCTCCACGAATTCAATGGCGGTCATGGAGAGGACAGCATCGAAAGAGTTATCCTCAAAGGCCAGGTCCTCCATGTCCATCAGCTGGAAGTCTACCTCCAAGTTCTCCGCTTGCACATTGGCCTCCGCCTGGCCCAACATGGCCCGAGAAACATCAATACCGACCACCTCAGCCCCGTGCTTAGCCAACTTGATGCTGTAATTCCCAGTCCCACAGCCCGCATCCAGGACTCGCATGCCCGGCTGGACCGTCAAGAGGGAAAAGGCCAGGTCAGTCTCCACCTTATCCACAAATTTCCCCATAGGCTTGTCGTACCATCGATCATAATCCTTGGCGTGATCATCAAAAATTGCCATCAAAACCCCTTCTTTCTACCTACTGCAGTCGGATTCGAGGATGCAGAAAGTGCTCCTCTTCATAAAAGTCCGTCGAAGGCTTTCAGCCTTCTCTGGTCTTTTACTCCAGAAGTCCCTTTCTCCCGCACCCTCTCACACCCTTTCCTACGATTAGTCAAGTATAAATTGGTATAAAGTTGCTAAAGTATACGAGGCAATATTTAGTAGACTGATTTT
>NZ_JASPDS010000003.1:0-222116 GCF_030230715.1 Aerococcus sp. UMB1112A
TAAGAGGACTTGCCATCCTTACCAGCTTGGCCTGGGTCACCCTTATCTCCTTTGGCGCCATCTTGGCCGTCTTTACCATCTTTACCGTCTGCTACAAATTCACTAGAGACAATTTCATCTTCTGTGAATTTGCCGTCGCCGTTCTTATCGAAGTAAGTAATGATCCATTGACCTGGTTGACCGGCTTCGTTTGGTCCCTTCACAACATGAACGTAAGAGGACTTGCCATCCTTACCTGGATCACCCTTGTCGCCTTTTTCACCATTGCGAACCACAGTGGTTGTTTGGCTACCATCTGGATTGGTAATCGTAATGGTGTGGGTGCCGTCATTGTTGTCTTTAACTTCAGCTTTGGCAGACTTGCCGTCCTTACCATCTTCAATCACTGTTTCAGATTTCGTGCCATCTGGGTTGGTGATGGTTACGGTGTGGGTCCCATTACCGTTATCTTTGACTTCGGCTTTTGGTGATTTACCGTCTTTACCATCAGCAACGAATTCACTGGAGACAATTTCATCTTCTGTGAATTTACCGTCACCGTTCTTGTCAAAGTAAGTGATAATCCAGTTGCCTGATTCACCCGCTTCGTTTGGTCCCTTCACAACGTGAACGTAAGAGGACTGGCCGTCTTGACCAGGCTCACCTTGGTCACCCTTTTCACCTTTTTCGCCGTCTTTAACGAAGGTTTCTTTGATGACTTCATTGTTTTCGGGATCTCTCACGATGATCTTCACGCCGGATTCGGAGTTGGGATCATTTGGATCTTTCTCAACACGTTCACTTTCAACAACTGGGCTCTTACCGTTTTTACCATCGGTACCATCGAAGATGAACTCACGGCTAATTTCACGTTCACCTGGGTCAACTTGACCGTTATTGTTGGTATCTTCATGAACAATCACCCAAGTCCCTGGACGGTTTTGTCCGTTTTCGTCAACTTCGGTGCCACGTTCGGTCGTTGCGAGGACTGATTTGCCATCTTTTCCATCCTTACCGTCAGCTACGAATTCTGTGGAGACAATTTCATCTTCTGTGAACTTGCCGTCGCCGTTCTTATCGAAGTAGGTAATGATCCATTGACCTGGGTCGCCAGCTTCGTTTGGTCCTTTCACAAGGTGAACGTAAGAGGACTTGCCGTCTTGACCAGGCTCACCTTGGTCACCCTTTTCACCTTTTTCGCCGTCTTTAACGAAGGTTTCTTTGATGACTTCATTGTTTTCGGGATCTCTCACGATGATCTTCACGCCGGATTCGGAGTTGGGATCATTTGGATCTTTCTCAACACGTTCACTTTCAACAACTGGGGTCTTACCGTTTTTACCATCGGTGCCGTCGAAGATGAATTCACGGCTGATTTCGCGTTCACCTGGGTCTACTTTCCCGTTGTTATTAGCGTCTTCGTGAACAATCATCCAAGTGCCTGGACGCTCTTTTCCGGTTTCATCAGCTTTTGTGCCGCGCTCTGCAGTGGCGAGAACCGACTTACCATCTTTACCGTCTTGGCCAGCTTGACCTGGCGTACCTTGGTCACCTTTCTCACCTTGTGGGCCTTGAGGTCCTTGTTCGCCACGCTCACCTTGATCGCCTTTTTCACCATCTTTAACGAAGGTTTCTTTGATGATGGCGTTGCTCTCAGGATCTCTGACAATGATCTTCACACCTGATTCGGAGTTTGGATCATTTGGATCTTTCTCAACACGTTCACTTTCAACAACTGGGGTCTTACCGTTTTTACCATCGGTGCCGTCGAAGATGAATTCACGGCTGATTTCGCGTTCACCTGGATCTACTTTCCCGTTGTTATTAGCGTCTTCGTGAACAATCATCCAAGTGCCTGGACGCTCTTTTCCGGTTTCATCAGCTTTGGTGCCGCGTTCAGTAGTTGCGAGGACTGACTTCCCATCTTTACCATCGGTTCCATCTTGACCTGGAGTCCCTGGAAGGCCTTGTTCTCCGCGCTCACCTTGATCACCTTTTTCACCGTCAGGGATGAAAACAGTTTTTTCATCTTCAAATTGATCCGTGTTAGGGTTATAGATTTTTACAGTTACGTAACTTCCCTTGACCTGCTTGCTGCTTTCAGGATCGATCCCTTGTCCACGATTGACTTCAACAATGGGTTTATTCGGTAGCAGCGGCTTGTCTGGTTGTTTGGGCCCAGGAATAATAAGTTCACGACCTGTATTATAAACAATTTTCACGCCGCCATCTGCTTGCGGCTCAGTTCTAATAATACTTTCAAAGTTATAGCCAAAAATCTGACTTTGGGCTTCTTGGACCACTTCTCGAGATACTTCGCGCCAGTATTGGCCGCGCATGTATCTAAAATCATTGGGGTTAAAGTTAGGAATCCGCTCTGGGTCGACATGTTCATATAGGACCCGAACGCGTCCATCACGGCCGGGACGAATTTCTTTGATTTGACCAGCTGGCAACGAGGGATTGTATTGGAACTCCGTCTTATAAGAGCTATCTTCCACTGTCATTTCATAGGTCGATTGCTTTTCAACCACCCGTTGGTACACATAAGTAATTTCCTGGGTAACATCAGCTTTAAATTGACCAGCCTTGTAGCGCCCATCCGGACTGTATGCTGGACCATTAATAGGATTCTCGGCCTTGACGAAGCGATAGCCTTCAATCGGTTTGGCCGAAGTTAGATAGGTATGCTTGCCTACAATCCCGGTTAAGGTCTCTCCATCAATATTTTTGTCGATGCTCAGGACTTTACCGTTCTGATCGACAGTTTCATAGCGGTGGTGTTCAACGAAGGCTCCATATTTTCGATTCATTTCTGCCGAAGCATCACCAGAATTATATGTTTTTGACATGGTTAGAGGCTTCCAGCCGCTTGGAGAGGTGTTATCTCGACTATTACGAACAGATAGGTGGATCTGCCCCGACTTGGTGGCCGCCTCTGCCGACTTCGGAACATAATGGGCTTTAATAATATAGCGTTTACCTTGACTTAGACCAGCCTTGAATCGGTTAGACTCTCCTCGCCAGCCTGGCTTATTGTCCTTATCCCGCGTTTCGGTAATCCGTAAGTCTGTCACTTCCCGAACATCTGCGGGATTAAAATTAGGATTGTAAGAATCGGTGAAAGCCCGGTCATTAACGACTTCATAAAGTTTAAAATCGCGAATCTTATGTTGGTCAGCTTCCATAAAGAGCGTATGCGGACCATCCGTTACCGGCAGCCCATCACGGTTAATGTGGTAAACCACTTCTGTCACGACTTCAGGCCGACGCCGATCCGTCTGGGTATGCGTCCCATTGGTTAATAAATATTTCCCTCGCTTATCTGCCTGGTTAGTGGCATCAAAGTTATAGGCGAAGCCCTGTGTTTTCGCTTGATTGCCTACCTGGACCCTAGCTTGGTAGGTCTTATTATCGGTTGTGACCTTATCGTAGAAGGGTTGAAGGCCTTGATGAATAAATCCTTGAATATTCGCCAAGTGCTCCACCCCGTTCTCGAAGACGTAAACTACCTTGTTAGTCTGGGCATCATAGTTTCCTCGCGCAAGAACTTGTCCGTTTAAAGACATGATATGCTGCACCGATGGCGGAATATTCAAGCCACCAGGGCGGAAATACTCGCCGTAATCAATGGTGAAATAGTCCCCACCCCTGACGCCCTGGGGTACGCGGAATCTCGTATGTAAGTATAAAGCTTCCCCACGATTATCATTGACCGTTTTGAGTTCTGTGGGATGGTTGAAATCCTTTGAACTTGTTAGCGTCAACTGATCCACCTGAATTAATGAATTTACATTCCGACCACTTTGGGATGCACGAGCTGATCGAGGCATGGCCATGTAGACACTGGTATACTTCCTCTGTTTCTCAAGATATTGAAGACCTGCCTTGGTTATTTCCTCCTGCAGGCTAGTCGCATTGTGAATATGCTTCAAATTAATATGAGCTATTAAGCCCTCAACGTCTTCTGGCGCATAGACTTCCGCTAAGTGGGTCCGCAGAATTTGCATGGGTTTTTCTGTATTTTGAAGACTTTGTGCTAATTGTTCGAGGCTTGAATCTTCAGAAGGAGTCGTATGGCGACTAGCAAGTTCTGGCTCAAGCTTTACTGCTTTCTCTTTTTCTTTGGGCTTTGAGCTAGGCTCTGTCAAGCCACTCTTTTCTTCATTTTGGCTTGCTTGGCCATTCAGGCTTACTGCCCTGTTTTCTTCTTGATCTTCTTCCTGGACCAAGTCGCCCGAAACCATTGCTTGCTCTTCTACTTTGCTTTCAGCAGGAACTTCTTGACCAGTCTGACGGTCAGCTCTTACTTCTTCTACGGGATTCACTTGTTCTGGACCTGCTTCAAGAGGACCCTGCTCAGCTTCTTTGTCTCCAAGTCCTTCTTCCAGACTAACTTCTTCACTAGGCTGCCCACTAGTCACAGTCGCAGCATGAACCACTGCCATATCCCCAGCAAAAAGGAGACCTGCCACGACTGCAACGGAAGCCACTCCCACATTCAATCGTTTAATCGAATAACGGTAAAATTTATGACTTTGTTTTTCTCTTTGGACTTGTCTATTGTTCTTACCTACCATATCAAACTTTCCTTTCTTAAGCTTATCGACTGAGGCTTGTAGCTCTTAACTTGTCTTTATTTTGCTTGGTCAATCAAAGGATGCTTGGCTCCCTCGACTATTTTTCCCAAGTAAAAAAAGCGATAAAGTCAGTAATTTATCGCTAACCCCACTGACAAATGACTAAAACCGGTCAATTGAAACTCTAGCAAACTGCTAACTCTTCTTCTATCTATCCCCTTCAAACGGGAACCTGCTCCTTTCACTAAAATTTATCTTGATTATAATCATCTTTATTGTTTTCTTCTGTTCTTAATAAGCTTAAACCGTAAAAATGTGAAACCTCTTAATAAAAAAACTGACCCTCGCGAGTCAGTTGATCGTTCCTATTGGGTGAAGAGCATGTCAGACATGTTGGACGTATCTGAATCATTGATGGTCCGAACCGTCTCATAGATCCATAAGAAGGTGTTCACATTAGGCATCGAATTGATATTAAAGATATAACGGCCGGGTGTGCTTGGAATGTCGAAGGTCGTCATGATTATTTGATAGGGGCTGTCTTCGAGAATCTCCTGCCAATTAATGGCCTGGTTGCGGACATGGACTGTCACATAGTTATGGACAATAGGGTCTAATATAGCCTTATATTCCAGATCATACTGGAAATTCCCGGTATAAAGCAAGAGGTCAATTTTAACGATTCTATTTAGTTCAAAAATTGTATTCGGCCAAGCCACAATAAAATAGAAAGTAAAGCCAATCAGAAGCTGGTCAGAAATGTCGGTCATTATATTGAGCGACTGGATAAATTTCTTAATCATGGCTTGGACATCCACCACAAATTCTGGATTAATGCAGGCAACCTCATAAACTAAGTTACTCTGGTAGGTAATGGGATTATTCAAGATAACGTTCACATTCTTATCCATAGCAATACATAAATTGTATAAGGTCAAAGAAATGAGCTGAATATCTTTTTCTTGGGCCGTCTTGAGTTGGTAGTCCGCCTTGAGCTGGTACATATCCGCTTCAAAATTAACGATGCTTTGCTTAACAGCCGCGGGGACTCTCGAGTTCTCTTCCAAGTAAGACCGATTAAGCAGGGTTCCCGATGAAATTAATCCAGGAACAACTTGTGGTATAACTTCAAAGAGCGGATACCTGCCAGTCTGAGCTTGAAAAATCTGTAAAAATATCTAAATTAACCATCAAGAGCGACAATTCCCGTGTTGTTATCGGCCAGTCTGCCTTCTCAAGCACAAACTGATTGGCAAATCGCTCAAAGTTCAAACCGATCTGTAAATAAACTAAGGGGTTGGAAGAAAAGCTTTTGAGGTAAGGAGAGGTTGAGGCTAGCACCTCATATAAGTCAAAGGCCTGCTGTTGGCTAATGCTTGTAAAGGGCCAATCGGTATCCGATAGGTAATGCATTAAAGCAAAAGGGTAGAATAAGCGAATAGTCAATTCTTTACCCTCTAAGGCCTATGGGGAAGTGGTCACTTCAAGTTCTAAATTTGCCTCATTGAAAAATTGGTTAATCTGTTTAATGGCTCGGTAGACCGAGCTACGGCTGACATAAATTTTCTGGCTGAGCTCTTCCACCGATGTATAAGAAGCACGCATCAATTCAAAGAGCAAGCGATAAGTCACAGCTTCTTGGCTAAACTTTTTGAAGTAATAGTTAGCAGATACCATTTTTTTGAAGGCAAGGTTTACCCAAATACCGGACTGGTTCACTTGGATCTCCTCTGGGAACAAACTTTGTATTTCGATTAAATCACTTTTGATGGTTGCATTGGTACACGACAGACGATCGGCTAAGTCCCCATGGGTGAGGTATAAGTCGTCTTCATTCTGGTAGATAGCGATCAATGCCAGCTGGCGTCGGTCCTTACTTCCAAGCAATCTCATCATGTCATCATCTCCTTACTCATCCTTACATTATTGACTCTCAGCTATCATTTAATCATCATAGCATATTATCAAGTAAAGATTTGTTTATTAAATCGAAGTCGGTAAAATTTCTGGTACGGCTTAGGAAGAACAAAAAATCCCTAGCCTAACTAGGCTAAGGAAGTATCAGCTTAAAGCCCTACCAGCCCAGGTCCACATGATCTGGAAGTTGGATCTCTCCAGCTTCTAAGGCAGCAAAGGCCTGGTCTAAGACTGCAAAGGCTTGCGTTAAAAGCTCTCGGCTAATCACTAGGGGCGGCTGGAAGCGGAGGACATTGCCCATCAAGGTGACCATGAGCACCCCGTGGTCAAAGAGATAGGTCATGATCTTGCTGGCAGCTTGGCTGTCCCTTTCCTTGGTCTCAGGGTCGGTCACGAGCTCAATACCCGCATTGAGGCCCAGACACCGGACATCCCCTATGATCTGAGGGTACTTAGACTGGAGGGATTGGAAAGCTGCTTGGGCAAAACGCCCGTCTTCTTCAGATTTTTGGACCAAGTTTTCTTCTTCGATCACATCGAGACTGGCGTGTGCAGCTGCAACACAGACGGGGTTGCCAGCCGAGGTGAAGGCATGGCCGGGTGAGCCGAGGCTCTCTAGGATCTCTGCTCGTCCCACCAAGGCAGAGAGCGGGAGCCCCGATGCTAAGGACTTACCGATTGCCATCAGATCCGGCGTGAGACCAAAGTGGTCGATCCCCCACAGCTTCCCCGACCTTCCAAGTCCCTGGTTAATTTCATCCACTGCAAAGAGGATGCCATGTTCTTGGCAAAGCTCATAGAGGCCCTGCATAAAGGCTTGGGGTGGGATAATGATGCCAGCATCACCTTGGATTGGTTCGATTAAGACACAGGCGACCTCTTCAGGGGCCAGATAGGTCTCGAAGGCTAACCGGATAGCGTCCAGGTAACGCTCAGCTAGCTGGTCATCACTCTCCCCTGGTCTTCGCCGATAGGGATCTGGATAAGGCATGTGATAAACCCCAGGTAAAAGGGGCCCCATTTTGCGCCGCATATTGAGGCTGCAAGCCGACAGGGTCATCGCCCCATAGCTCGATCCATGATAGGCCCCAGTAAAACTGATCAGATAGGGGCGGCCTGTATAGGCGCGAGCGAATTTAATAATCGCTTCATTGGCTTCTGATCCCGAGGTAGAGAAGGAAACTTTCTTCTCGAAATGGCCTGGCGTCATTCCTGCTAAACGTTCAGCTAATGCTTCGAGCTGAGCTTGGTAGGAATAGGAGGGAATATAATGAAGCAAGTGTTCAGCCTGTTCTTGGATGGCAGCGACCACTTGGGGATGGCAGTGGCCGACATTGGCCGTTGAAGCGCTGGCTAAGAGGTCAATATAAGCCTTGCCATCCGCATCATAGACCAAGGCACCCTGAGCATGATCCACCAGTAAATCCACATAATTAATCCGCGCAGCCGAACTAATCCGCTCCCCCGCTTCGATAAAGGCTTGGGCCCGACTTTCTTCTTCCATCATTAGATCTCCCTTCAGGCTAATTCATTCTTACCACTGATTGTAGCATGTTTCCGCGTCCGAAAGCATGAAAAAAGCTAAGCTGAATCAAGCGCTTAGCTTTTTTCTTAGGCTCTAGCTTAACTATTCACGTTCGGCTAGTTCTTGTTTAGTAATGACTGGATAGTTCTTGAAGACTTTAGCCCCGAGGAAACCAACAATCAAGTTAATCACGATGAGGGCTAAACCAACGAGGAGCACTTGCATGGCTGGGTTGTAAGCAAACATCACCGCAAAACCAGCAATTGGCGTCGCTGTGCCTGGGGTTTCATTGACCATCTGCAAGAGGGCTACTAGAATCCCACTGCAAGCCCCACCGACAAAGTTAATGCCGTAGATTGGAATAGGGTTCGCTGAAGTCACATCAGCCTGGGTTAGGGGTTCAATCGCAAAGGCAATGGTGTCTTTGCGCTCACCCAGTTTGAGATGGTGGAAGATCATGTAGTTCATGAAAGAAGAGCCAAAGACTGCCAAAGCCCCGATAGCCATCGGAGTCCCTGTCAACCCAAGCATGGCAGTTAGGGCCATAGAGCTCAAAGGAGCCGTTGCAACCACAGTGATTACCCCACCGAGGATGATCCCCATAATCACTGGGCTTGATTCAGAGGAAGCAATTAAGATTTCGCCGATCTGTAAGAGTGAATTATCAACAAGTGGCGCAATGAAAAGGGCGATAGCCCGAGTAAGTGGGGCACTGATAATGATAATAAGAATTAAGTCAAGACCACCTGGAATATTTTTTTGCATCCATTTCACCAGGAAGGCCACTAAGTAACCTGCCAAGAAACCAGGTAAGATCCCTGTTCCAGAAGCAGCCAGACCCATCAAGACCGCATAACCCGGTTGAACACCAATCGCAATTGCAACCAAGATCGCTGCAGCGACACCACTCAGGGCACCATTAGCCATCCCAACTTCTTTAAGGAACTCAAGGCCAAGCACCGATCCAAAGAAGGAATCATGGAAGGCCTCTACCAGGAAGCTGGCGCAGGCTGCTGCAGCTAGGGCGCCCATGGCTTTCGCGCCGTGGGGAGCTTTATAGTTAAATAATGTAAAGATAGCTAGTACAACTAGCAACCAAATCGTACCGACAATAATATCCATAGTTTTATCCTGCTTTCTTAATCTCTGACTCGCTGAACACTGCCCCTTGCCCTAGTATAAGAGCTGATCGAATTATCCTGACAAGGGGAGACAGTGTTTTCAGACAAAACACAATAAACCGCTTACATCACTGATTACAAGCTTTTCTTCTGGGCCCCCCTTTCCCATTACAACTTGATAAAAGCTTATCATGAAAGCGCCATCAATACAAATAATTTATTATTACAAGGATAATATTTTATTAATTTTTCTTGCTATAATATGAGAATTTAAATGTGATAAAATTCATATAAACTATTGTTAAGGTCAACAAACAAGTAAATAAAACACTATTTATCATCGTATTCAAGGCAATAATTAAAAATTAATAAATACTCATTTTATCAGCAATATAATAGAAGAACAATAATAAAAATGATGAGAAAGATTTTTTTGAACATTTTTGTGAAAGTCTTCTTTTTGTTTTAAGATTGTATAAAAAGCTCAATTCCCTCTTTCAGCAGAGCCTTTTAACTCAAAAAAGGAAGCAGGGTCTTCCCTAACTTCCTTAAAAAAATAGTTTTAATTTTTTATCTTGGTGAGCAGTAATGAAAACTTTTATACCAGTTACTTTTTTGAGCAAAAGCTTAATGGTTGCTCACTAACACAATTTATAAAAACATTTTTTATTAGCTTGCTTGGTGGGCATAGTAAGCGTCTGAAGAAACACCGTCTGCTTCCTCTGAGTCTGCTTCTGCTTTAAGATCATCCAAACGATTGATAGGATAATTTTTAAAGCATTTCGCTGAAATATAAGCAGTCACTAGGCCAATCAGAGCACAGGCAACAGCCATAATAACAACCTTCATAGCAGGGTTATAGGCAAACATCACGGCTAGGCCTGCGAATGGTGTAGCCGTAGAAGAGGCTTCATTCACCATACCGGCAAGGGCTACAACAAGGCCGCACAAGCCACCCCCGATAAAGTCAGCCAGATATACTGGAAGCGGATTGGCTGAGGTGAGGTCAACCTGGGTCTTGGCTTCTAAGAAGACAGCCAAGCTTTCACGCGGACCCCCGAGTTTCAATTCGCGGTAGGTCATCCAGTTAACGAAGGCTGAGCCAAAGACGGCCATGGTCGTTACCCCCATTGGTAGACCAGTCAGACCGAGCATAGCAGATAGGGCCATAGATGAGATGGGCGAGCTGGAAACAACTGCCATGATCCCACCAACGATAATCCCCATGATAGCAGGCGCGGCATTGGAGCTAGCTTCAATACTCTTACCGATATTGAGGAGGGCCGCTTCAACAACCGGCTCGCTGGCGATTGCAATGAAGCGTGCTAGAGGAGCTACCACAATGATCATCACGAGTAGGTCCAGACCAGCTGGCAATTTCTTCTCAATATATTGAAGGATCCAATAGCAAGTGTAACCGGCAACCAGACCAGGAAGAATCCCTAAGCCAAAAGTAGCTGCTCCACAGAGCATGGCGGCCACTGGGGAAGCCCCCAAGGCAAGAGGAATCATGCAGGCTGCGGCGGCCCCACCCATGGAACCGGCCGCCATGCCGACCTCACTGAAGAAGTCGGCATCGAAGATATTCCCCACAAAGGAATTGAGAAAAGCTTCCACTAAGAGAGTTGCACAAGAGGCATCCGCAAATGCTCCCATGGTTTCACGGCCTTTAGGAGCTTTGAAGGTAAAGAGCGTAAACAAGGCTAAGACAAGGATCAGGAGAGCCACTCCAATAATTAAATCCATATTTTTACTTCCTTCTTTCTGTATCTATATTTTTCATAGCGCTTACATTTTTCTTTCTGCAAGTCCTTTCACATTACAGTTATCAACTTTAACAATGAATATTATTAGGGTCAACGCTTTCACAGCAGATAATAAATATTTATTCTTCTTCCCATCTCTCTCTCATCTCTAGCTTTTTTTCTTCTTATTCTCTAGCGGAAGTTTGTTATTTTTTTCGTTTGCGCTATAATGAATTTAAATTTAAGCATCGATGACTAACAGCACTTTGTGAATGGAGGCCCATGAATGGATAAAGATCGACTCAAGCATTATATTGCCCTGGTACATTTTTTGGGAGAGGTCCTTGGCGACCAATTCGAAGTCGTGCTCCATATTTATGATGGTAAACGTATGTATATCGCAGAGATTGTCAACGGCGAGTTGAGTGGACGCAGCAAAGACTCCCCCATCACCAAGTTTGCCCTCGAATTAATGGAAAAGGAAGACTATCTCCAGCGCGATTACCTGGTCAATTATAAGACCCGGACAAAAGCTGGAAAAGTCCTCCAAGGCTCAACCTTCTTCATCAAGGATGATGAGAACCAACTCCAAGGGATGATTTGTGTCAATATGGATTATTCCAAGCAATTTGACCTGGCCGACCATATCATTAAAAGCCTCAAGCTCCCTATCTCCATTAAGACCTCCCAATTAGCTGAAAAAGAGGAGGCTTTTTCAAATGATTTCACGGAAATTCTGTCCGAAAATGTAAACGATGTCATCACTGAAATTATCGGTCCTGATCAAGTTCAGTCCAATCTTAGCTTAACACCGGAAGCCAAGCTCGATATCATGCGCCGCTTGGAAGCCAAGGGGGTCTTCAAGATCAAGGGAGCTGTCCCCCAAGTTGCCAAGGCTTTAGGTGTTTCGGTGCCTTCTGTCTACCGCTATCGACGCATGATCCAAAAGCAATCCTAGATATTTAAAGTGATTATAGTTTATAGATTCTAAATCATATGAAGCTAGATTAAATTGGACTCATTCCCATTTGTTGGATTCTATAGTTTTTAAACAAAATCTTTGCTAAAATAAGGATATCAATTGAAAACCTTTCTCAATTACGAGTGGGATTTTCGAAAATAGCAAAGAAGAGGTTATTGATATGAAAGAAAAAGCATTAAAAGTCGCCCTCGTCTCCTTGTCCATGTTGGCGCTGGGCGCCTGCAGCCAGGGAGAGTCTGGTCAATCGAACCAGTCCAACCAAGCGGAAAGCAGCCAAAGCGCAACTAGCCAAACAGAAGAAAGCACAAGTGCCAAGACTGATGTGAAAGCAGAAACTGTTGAAATCCAGGATGCTACAGGTAAGGTTGAAGTGCCTAAGAACCCACAAAAAGTCGTTGCCTTAGACAACCGGACCTTCCAAAGCTTGGAAGAATGGGGCATTAAACCTGTTGCCGTACCTAAAGATGTCATGCCTGGAAGCTCCGCCTTCGTTAAGGATGATTCCGTACAAAACATCGGCAACCACCGGGAACCTAACCTAGAAATCATTGCCGCTGAACAACCTGACCTCGTGATTGTGGGCCAACGTTTTGCTGACTACTATGATGACATCAAGAAATTAGTGCCTGAAGCTACCGTGATTAACTTAGACATTAACGTGAGCGAAGACAGCGAGCACCCTGGCCAAGACTTAGTGTATGGCCTGAAGAATTCAAGCCTGGCCTTGGGTAAGATCTTCGACAAAGAAGACGAAGCTAAGAAGGACGTCGAAGCTTTGGATGCCTCCATCAAGCGGGCTAAAGAAGCCTACAATGGCGAAGACAAAGTAATGGCCTTGGTGGTTTCAGGTGGCGAACTTGGTTTCTCAGCGCCACACTTTGGCCGGGTATGGGGCCCACTCTACGATATCTTCAATTGGAAACCTGCCCTAGAAGTGGCTAATGAATCTTCTGACCACAAGGGGGACGATGTTTCCGTAGAAGCCATTGCCGAAAGCAACCCTGACTGGCTCATGGTCCTCGACCGCGATGCAGCCATTTCTAAGCCTGGTGAAAAATCTCAGCCAGCCAAAGATGTGCTCGAAAACGCTAAAGCCTTGACCAATACGACAGCCGTTAAGGATCAAAAGATCGTCTACGCCCCAGAAGATACTTATACTAATGAATCTATCCAAACCTTCACTGAAATCTTCAACCGCATTGCCGATGCGATGAGTAAATAGTAGGTCCTGATATTTTCCATTCAGTTCATTCTCTGTTAAGATGAATGTGAATGAGTGGGCAATGACAAACCGACGATCATTCCGTTGAATTGGTCGCCGGTTTCTTTCGTTATCTAAATTATTATTGCCTAAGCAGCAAATTTTAGCATTTTCTCGCCTAAAGGAGGCAAGCCCATGCCAAAAAAATCCTATAAAATTAAATTACAGCAAGCCTTAAGGGGGCGCTGGGGCTTATTGGACCTCGGCCTTCTCGTCGTCTTACTCGCCTATCTCTCCCTTAGGACTGGCGCTTATGATATCCAGGCCCATGAAGAGGGCTGGCAGATGCTCTGGATCACACGCTTCCCAAGAACACTTGCCTTAATGCTTTCCGGAACGGCCATGTCCATGTCTGGTTTGGTCATGCAACTCTTGAGCCAGAACCGCTTTGTTGAACCCACGACGACTGGAACCATTGAATGGGCGGGGCTTGGCCTGATCCTTTGCTATTTGCTCTTTCCCTCACCGAGCCTTTTCTTGCGGATGGGCTTTGCTATTATGGCAGCCTTTTTGGGCACCCTCATCTTTTTCTACTTTATGCGCAACATCCGCTTGAAGTCAGGCCTTTTGGTTCCCCTCATCGGGATCATGCTGGGAGCAGTTGTATCCGCTATTTCAACCTTTATTGGCCTTGCCTTCAACATGACCCAGTCCCTAGAAATTTGGTTCACAGGGTCCTTTGCCTCGATCCAGCAGGGACGCTATGAGTATCTCTGGTTGATTATCCTGGTTACCCTAGCCATCTACTTCCTTGCTGACCGGTTGACCATTGCCGGCCTCGGTCGCGACGTGGCAACCAATCTCGGCGTCGACTACCAAAAGGTGAGCTTGCTCGGAACCGCCCTCGTCGCCCTAGCTGTCGGCATTGTCGCTAGCGTCGTCGGCTATCTCCCCTTTCTTGGACTCATCGTTCCCAATACCATTTCCCTATTTCGCGGCGATGATGTCCGGTCCAACCTGGTCTGGGTTAGCCTCATGGGCATGGCCCTGATCATGGCCTGTGACATCCTCTCCCGATGGCTGATCGCTCCCTTCGAGCTGCCCGTCTCTGTGATCTTGGGGACCCTGGGTTCTTTCGTCTTCATTAGCCTATTACTCTACCAAAGGAGGCATAAAACATGAAATTAAAGCCTCATTATTTTCCAGCCTTTACTAAGGAAGCTGACCGGCGCCGCTATTGGATCCTCTTTGGGGTCATCTTCTGCCTGGGTCTCGCTTTCAGCTGGGGGCTCATCTTCTACAATAACCCTGTAGCTATTGATTCCCCCTCCTTCTTTCCTGTCATTCAAAGGCGGTTGACCGCCCTCATCGCCATGGTCATCGTGGCTCTCTGCCAGGGCACAGCGACTGTTGCCTTCCAGTCCTTGACCCAAAATCGGATCATTACCCCTTCCCTGCTTGGTTTTGAAGCCCTCTATGTAGCTCTTCAAACCGCGATCGTCTTCTTCCTCGGGGTCCAATCCCTAGTCCAATTCTCGGGTCTAACGGCCTTCTGCATCCAATTGGTCCTCATGGTATCAGCCAGCCTGCTCCTCTACCGCTGGCTGCTGACAGGTAAGTACGCGGATATGCAGATTATGCTCTTAGTGGGGATGATGTTGGGCACAGGACTCAACTCCCTGGCGAGTTTCATGCGCCGGATGCTGGCGCCTTCAGAGTTCGATATCCTCCAAGCACGGCTCTTCGCTTCCGTTAACCATGCGGAAGCCGAACAATTCATCTTGGCCGTCCCCCTCTGTGTCTTAGCTATCGCCGGTCTCCTGGCTCTCAGTTCCAAACTCGATATCATGTCCCTAGGAAGGGATGTTGCCAAGAACCTCGGCCTCAATCCCAAGCAGATTGCCATCCTTGTTTTAAGCCTTGTCGCCATCCTGATGGCCATTTCTACTGCCCTGATTGGGCCCCTGTCCTTCTTTGGTTTCCTGGTAGCCAATATCTGCTACCAGCTAGTTCCGACCTATGACCACCGCTATCTCTTCCTGATGGCCATTGCGGTCGCCTTTGCTGTCTTAACAGGTGCCTACTTCTTCATGTACCATATCTTCAATGCCCAGGGCGTGGTAGGTGTGATCATTGAGGTCTTCGGTGGTCTCAGCTTCCTCACCGTCCTCCTCAGAAATAAGAAAGGAGAATCCCTATGATCCGACTCGAAGGGCTCTCTAAAGCCTATAACGATGAAGTCAAAATCGGTCCCCTCGATCTCGAAATTCCTAAGGGTAGTTTTACTGCCCTCGTTGGTCCCAATGGTGCAGGCAAGTCGACCTGCCTGATGATGATTGGGCGCTTACTCCAAGCGGATAGCGGCCGGGTCTACCTGGAAGGCCAAGCCATGGATGAAAGCAAAAGCCAGGACTTGGCCAAAAAAATTGCTGTCCTCCGCCAGGAAAACCACTTCATGACTCGGTTAACAGTCAAGCAATTGGTGGCTTTTGGCCGCTTCCCCTACAGCAAGGGTCGTCTCACTGAGAAAGACTTAGAAATTGTAGATAACTATATCCACTTCCTCAGCCTAGAAAAGCTAGCTGACCGCTATCTCGACCAACTGTCTGGTGGCCAACGCCAGCGTGCCTATGTAGCCATGGTTCTAGCCCAAGAGACCCCCTATGTCCTCCTCGACGAACCTTTGAACAACCTGGATATTGCGAGCTCTATCCAGATGATGATGCACCTCCGCCAGGTGGTTAACCAGCTGGACCGAACCATCATCACGGTCCTCCATGATATCAATATCGCCGCCCGCTACGTTGACTTCATCTGCGCCATGAAGAAGGGGCAGATCGCAAGCTTCGGCTCCCCCCGCGATGTCATGCAGACCCAGCAGCTCCAAGACATATTCGACGCCAACATCCGCGTCATCGAAAGCGAAGCAGGACCGATTGCTGTTTATTAAAGGCTAAACACAAAAGAGCCATAGACTGAAATTTTACTCAGTCTATGGCTCTTATTTGTATCATTAGTCCCTCCAAGTAAGGCCTAGGCTTCACTTAAAGCATTTCTTTTACAAAGGAATGGAGTTCTTTACTCTGCTAACCAACTATCGACCTTGTCTCGGTTAGCTTCAATCCATTTGTCTGCTGCTTGCCCTGGATCAGTGCCATCTGCAATATCTAGCATCACACTCTCCATATCTTCCATCTCCCACTCAAAGCGGTCGAGGATTTGATAGGCGCGTGGGTGGTCTTCTTTTAGACCATGGCGAACCATAGTGTTGATGGTTTCTTCGCCACCGAAGACCCCTTCTGGATCTTCCAAGTATTTTAGGTCATAGCTTTGGAACTTCCAATGAGGCGACCAACCTGTAACGACAATTTCTTCGTCGCGGTCAATCGCTTGACCGAGAGCAGTCGTCATGGCCCCCGTTGAGGCGGTTTCCATCTGCCATTGCCCTAAGTTAGGATAAGCGTCGAATGCTCTTTCAGTGGCCATAACAACGCCTGTCCCAGGTTCAATCGCTGTTATAGTCGAGCTAGCTTCGGATGACAAGTCAGCGATACTAGAGACCGACATATAGCTAGGAACGACCAAACCAATCTTGGCACCCCTTAGATTAGGGCCCAAGTCTTCCATCTGGTCGCCAAACTCATCATAGTAAGAACCATGAGTTTGTGGCAACCAAGCAGCCACCATGCCATCCACATCGCCAGAAGCTAAGGAAGCCCACATAACTGGAACATCAGCTGAAGTCATTTTGACTTGGTAGCCAGCTTCCTCTAAGACACTGGCAATCACATGGGTCGAAGCAATCTCCGTATCCCATTGGACATAAACCATTTCGATTTCTTCTTTATCTGAGAAAAGCTCGCCATCGAAGAGCGAGGACTTAAAGGCCCCCTCACTCCCTAAAGTGAAGACTAAGCCGACCAAGGCGGTTAAAGCTAATAGTATTTTTTTCATCATGACTTGTTTTTTAACTCCTTCTTAAAGGCTAAGAGGTCTTGAGACAGTTAGTCTTAAGCGGTAAAAAACAATTAATAGAATAGCTAAAGCTTTCTATTCTGCTAACCATTCTTCCACTTTATCGGGATTGGCGTCGATCCATTCAATGGCCGCTTGTTGCGGATCCTTACCGTTAGAGATTTCTAACATGACGCTTTCCATATCATCCAAGCTCCAATTGAATTGGTCGAGAATTTGATAAGCCCGTGGATGGTCTTCCTTGAAACCTTGGCGGACCATGGTATTAATGGTTTCTTCACCACCATAGACGCCCTTAGGATCTTCTAGATATTTCAAGTCATAGGCTTGGAATTTCCAGTGTGGGGACCAACCCGTTACGACAATTTCTTCTTCGTTAGAGATGGCTTGACCTAAAGCAGTGGTCATAGCACCGGAAGAAGAGGTCTCAACGGTCCAATCAGATAGGTTAGGGTATTGAGCCACAGCATCTTCTGTCGCCGCAACTACCCCAGCACCAGGTTCAATCCCAGTGATCACAGAACCTGCTTGGTTTGAAAGATCTTCAATGCTATTCACATCCATATATTCAGGAACAACCATACCGATTTTAGCCCCTTCGAGGTTAGGGCCTAAGTCTTCCATTTGGTCGCCATACTGTTCAAATTGTGGGCCATGGGTTTGGGGAAGCCATGCTCCGACCATCCCGTCAGCCTCACCTGTCGCCACAGCACTCCACATGATGGCATTATCAAGAGGTGTAATTGTGACATCATAGCCTTCCCGGCGGAGGACTTCAGCAACCACATTAGTTGAAGCCACTTCCGTATCCCACTCAACATAAGAGAGGGTAATGGATTCGCCATTTGAACTTCCGCCTCCAGAGAAGATTGAAGACCGGAAGGCGCCTGGACTGCCCAAGCTAAGTACCAGACCTAGGACAGCCACGATGCCAAGTATAATTTTCTTCATAATCGTATCTGCCTCCTATTCTTATTTACGCTTATCTTCAGTTGCAAAGAGGGTCAAGCGGTCGATAATGATCGCCAGGATAACAATCCCGAGACCGGCCACGAAGCCTGTCCCAACTTGGGCTCTCTGTAAGGAAGATAGGACGATCCGGCCGAGACCAGGTGCCCCGATCATGGAACCCGTTACCACCATAGAGAGGGCTAGCATTACGGTTTGGTTAACCCCTGCCATAATGGTTGATTTAGCAATCGGTAACTCCACTTGGAAAAGTTTTTGTGAAGGGGTCGAACCGAAAGCTTCAGCTGCCTCATCCAAGTCTTCAGGCACTTGACGGATCCCTAAGTTGGTCATCCGAACAGTTGGTGGGAGGGCGAAGATGACTGAGGCGAAGACGCCTGGCACCGTCCCGATCCCAAAGAAAGCAACAGCTGGGATGAGGTAAACGAAGGCTGGCATGGTCTGCATGAAGTCAAGAATAGGCTTGAGGACCTTTTGCACGGGATCATACTTAGAAGCAAGAATCCCCAGAGGTACCCCAATCACCACTGAGACCAGACTGGATACAAGGACCAAGGTGACCGTGTTCATTAGGTCAGACCAGAGCCCTTGGTTGAGGATGTAACCTAAACCAATCAAAACAAAGCTTGGCAGCGACCAGCTCTTATGGGAGATAAAGTAAGCTAGAACAGCTAGGGCAATGATGAAGATAGCTGGTGGAATCATCATCAAGAGGCCGGTTAAGCCGTCCATCACAGTGGAACCAAGGGATTGGAGGACATCGAAGAGACCACTAAAGGTATTAGTAATCCACTCAGTCGCTCCTTCCACCCAATCGGCCACTGGGAGTTGGTCTAAGGGAAATAAGGCAAGTTTATTCATCTACTGGACCTCCTTCATAGTCACTTGATGAGAGAATATCGATAATCATCCGGCGGTTAATAATCCCTAACCAACGGCCATTCTCATCGACAACCGATACCGGTAGCGACGCCCCTTGCAAGGCATCGAAGGTTTCATTAATGGTGGCATCCGGCGCAATGACAGGCACGTCAGTATGCAGGATATCTTCTAGGTTCAGGTCTTTGCCTGCTTGGTTTTGCTTACGGATATAGGCTAAGGCTTCCCCATCGTGGATGTAACCACGCAAGCGTTGGGAATCATCTCGAACCATAATTTGTGAAATCTCTTCCTCTTGCATCCGTCTGAGGGCCACACGCAAGCCTTCGCGGTCCATATTAATCACAAATTCAGGACGTTTCATGGCATTCTCAGCAGTAATAACCTTGGAACGGTCCACGCTTTCAACGAAGCGTTCCACATAGTCATTGGCTGGGTTCGTTAAGATCTCTTCACCGGTGCCGACTTGAACGACTTCACCATTCCGCATTAAGGCGATCCGGTCCCCGATACGGAGGGCTTCATCCAAGTCGTGGGTGATGAAGATAATGGTCTTATTCACCCGTTCTTGGAGGTCAACGAGTTCATCTTGCATGTCACGACGAATGAGCGGGTCCAAGGCTGAGAAGGCCTCATCCATCAAGAGAATTTCAGGATCATTAGCCAGGGCCCGGGCTAAACCAACCCGCTGTTGCATCCCACCAGATAATTGGTCAGGATACTGGTCCTTGTATTCCGCTAAGCCAGCATTGGCTAAAGCTTTTTCAGCAACCTTGCGGCGTTCTTCCTTGTCGACCCCTTGGACGGCCAAGCCGTATTCGGTATTTTCTTGGAGGGTCATATGAGGGAAGAGAGCGAAGTTCTGGAAGACCATGCTGACCTTCTTACGGCGTACTTCGCGCAATTCTTCTGCTGAAATTTTTGTCAAATCGTCCCCATCGATTTCAACGGAACCTGAAGTTGGTTCGATCAAACGGTTGATCATCCGTAAGAGAGTAGACTTCCCTGAACCAGAAAGTCCCATGATAACGAAGGTTTCCCCCTCATGGATATCCATGGAAGCATTGTCGACCCCAACCGTTGCACCGGTTGCTTTAACAATTTCTTCCTTAGTTTTTCCTTCATTAAGCATCTTTTTCGCCCGGTCGATTTGGCCGCGCGTTCCATAAATTTTTGTGAGATTGCGAATTTTTACTGAACTCATTCGTTCTCCTCCCTGTTTTTGATTTTTCTAGTAACAGTCATAATTCCACCCTAACAAAATAAGACCCCCATTTCAAAGATGAAGGTCTTATTATTGGCTTTTCATGGATTTTAAAAATCAATTACGTTTAAATTTTCTTAACTTTTACCAGGCCTTATCCCTAAGTCAAAGTAGATGTAACTGTTTCCATAATTTCCTTTCTGAAAAATACAAAATTTGTACTTGCTTTAAATTTCGCCTTGACGGAGTTGGTCCGCTACTTTCTTGATTTCTGCCCGCTCCTCCTCTGAGAATTCTGGATATTGGGGATCCAATTGGGCTAAGATTTCGATCAGGGCCTGGGTGGCTATTTGGCGCGAGAGCCAGGGATTGTCAGCGGGCAGCACATACCAAGGGGCCGTTTCCGTTGCCGTATGGTTGAGCATGCCTTCAAAGACTTCCTGGTAGTGATCCCACTGCTTGCGGTCTTCAATATCGGAAAGTGAAAATTCATAATTCTTCTTAGGATTCTCAATTCGCTCCAACAAGCGATCGCGTTGGGTATCCTTGGACATATTAAAGAAGAGTTTTAGAACAGGAAAGCCGTTAGCTGTCAGATAATCTTCAAAGCCCTTGATCTGTTCATAGCGCTTGTTGATCAGCTCAGGGTCAGCCTTAATTTCTTCCGGTTGCTCCTCGGAATCTAAGGATTGGTGGATCTGAGGGGCAATAATATCTTCATAATAGGACCGGTTGAGAATGGCAATCTCCCCCCGCGCAGGTAGGCCCTCATGCATCCGCCAGAGATAGTCGTGGGCTTTCTCGTTATCGGATGGCTTCTGGAAGGAAGTCACCTTGAGGGCCTGGGGCTGTAGCGTTGAGAAGATATAGCGAATAATCTCATCCTTGCCTGCTGCATCCAGGGCTTGGAGGACAATCAGAACGCCGCGCGTCCCTTCGGCTGTCAACCGGTTGTGCCAGTCCACAAGGTCAGGCACCAGGTCCTCATAAAGACTGTCCTTAAGCTTCTCATCATCTTCTTTTGATAAAACATGGCAAGGATAATCGGCCAAATGAATCTCTTGCCCCGTTAATTTATAGTCGTCAAGTGTCATCAGTATCCTCCTTATTAAATCATTCAAGCTTCAACTTACTAAAGCCAGCCCATCAAGCTAAAGCATAGGCTCCCGATACCTAGCCAAATGAGGAGGTAAATAACCCCCATCACGGCTCCGTTGCGCCACCACTCGCCCTGGGTCACATAGCCAGTTGCAAAGATGATCGAAGCCGGACCACTGGCATAGTGGGTGGTCGAGGCACAAATATTCGTTACATAGGCTAGCATCAAGGCAGCATAAAGGGGAGGCGCTCCGGCAGCCAGGGCCACGGCTAAGAAAGCCGGATACATGGCGGTCACATGGGCAATCAAGCTGGCAAAGAAGTAGTGGCTGTAAAAGTACAAGAGACAGAGGGCTACAAAGACCCACTGCCAGGAATAGCCAGCAAGGGCTCCTGCCACACGCTCACTGAACCAAGGAATAAAGCCTTGACTATTCAACTGCTCGGCCATCATCATCAGGACAGCAAACCAGGACAAGGTATTCCAGGCTCCCGTCTCCCCTAAGATGTCCTGCCAGGATAGAACCCCTACGAGGAGTAAGAAGGCCACAGCTAATACAGCCGTTGAAGTTGCATCCAAGAAGTGCCAGGATCCCGTTACCCAGAGCACTAAAGCTAGGACAAAAATCGCTCCTGTCCACTTCTCATCCCTGGATAGGGGCCCCTGGGCTTCCAATTCCTCCTGGGCCATTTGAGCAGCCTGGGGAGTAGCCCGAAGTTCCGGTGGTGATAAGAGTAAAAAAGCCAAGGGAACAATTAGAAGCGAAATAGCGCCGGGAACCAGAGCTCCCAAGAACCAATTCATCCAAGTAATTTCAATCCCGAAGTCAGCCGCAATGGCCTGGGCCAGTGGCTTAGTCGCGCCAGCCGTCAGGAAGAAGATGGCTACTATCGAATCACCGTGGTAGAGGCAATTCATCAGATAGGCTCCAATCCGCTTGCGAGAAGCCTCATGGGGGTAAGAGTCATAAGACCGGGCCAATGCCTGGGCTATCGGTGCCATGACACCGCCTGCTCGCGCTGTAGAGGACGGTGTGGCTGAACCGAGCACCAAGTCTACAGCTAAGAGGGCATAGGTCAAGCCCAGGGTTGTTTTCCCAAAAACTTGAATAAAGCGGTAAGCCATCCGCTGGCCCAGCCCTGACTTAATGATGGCCTTAGAGATAAAGAAAGCCATGACCACCAACCAGACACTCTTAGATGAAAAACCGGAAAAAGCCTCTGCACTCGGCACCGTATCTGTCACAAGAGTCGCTGCCAAGCCAATCATAGCTACTGCCCCCATGGGGAGGGGCTTGAGGATGATCCCCAAGATGGTCCCCACAAAGATAGCTAGCATATGCAGGGCTTCTGGCCTTAAATCACCAGGCCGCCAGGGAAAGAAGTAAATCCCTGCGCTGACTCCCAGGACGATGGCCCAGCTCTGCCAGGCCTGCAAGCTCCTTTTGTTGGAAGAGGTCATTGTCTCCACCTCCTAGAGGTCTCTGGCAGGTCCATCGCCAGGAAGTTCAAAGACATACTTGTGTCCTTGGCTCAGGCTATGATAGAAACCTTGGCCCTCATAGACCTGGAAGACTTGGATATCATCGCGGTCGGTTTGATCAGGATAAACCTGGTCAACGAAAGGATTATTGGATAAGACTTCTGCCAATTTATCTCGTCCTATTTCTCGAGCCTTGCCTTCAATCCGGATACTTTGAACCAGGTAATCATCGGTCTGGAAGGCCGCGATAGCTAGGTTGGGATTGGCCGATAACTGCTCGTAAAACTTAGTCTTGGGACTAGTCATGAAGAATATCCCTTTGTCATTAGCTAAGCCAATATGGATGGGCCGTGCATGCGGTTTCCCCTCAGCATCGACGGTAGCAAAGATCCCAACACCCATATCCTCCTCGAGTATTCTTAGAATTTCAGTTGCATCCATTATTTACCACTCCTTTAAGCGTTTTCTTTATTATAACAAAAGCTTTGCCAATCCCCTAATCTTTCCGGCCAAAACTATTTGTTTCACTTTCGAAATAAATTCCTCTATAATGATAGTGAATATTTAGCGAAAGGAGCATACAGATGACCAAGCAAGCAGGCCTCGAATTTGGCCTCTATAGTCTAGGTGACCACCTGCCTCATCCAATTAGCGGAAAGAAGCTAAGCGCAGCTGAACGGCTAGAAGAACTGATTCAACTCGCCAAATTAGCTGAAGATGCAGGCTTCGATGCCTTCCAGGTCGGAGAATCCCACCAAGATTATTTCGTCTCCCAATCCAATTTCATTATCCTATCAGCCATTGCTAGGGAAACAAATTCCATCAAGATTGGCTCAGCCGTCACTACCCTCTCGGTCCTCGATCCTGTCCGGGTCTATGAAGATGCAGCGACCATTGACCTCATCTCTAAGGGGCGGATGGGAGTCGTCGCTGGCCGCGCTTCTCGCGTGGGCTCCTTCGATCTTTTTGGCTATGACTACAAAGACTACGATGCCCTCTTCGAAGAGAAAATCCGCCTGCTCTGGGAACTAAGGCATAAGGATCGGATCACTTGGTCTGGCGACTTCCGACCTGAACTTAGGGACCAGGCCATCCTGCCCGAAGCTTTTGCAGCGGGCAGCCTACCCATCTACCGGGCCATCGGGAATTCAGATGCTTCAGCCTATGAAGCCGGCAAGTTAGGCATGCCGATCTACCAAGCCCATCTGGCTGGAGCAGCCCAGACCTATGCGCGGCGGATTCAGGTCTTCCGTGATGCCGCCGAGGAATACGGTCATGACCCAAGCAAACTCCCTGTGCAAACAGGCGGCTTTCTCTTCCTGCGCGAAAGCACAGACCAGGCCTACCGCGACTTCTGGCCCCACTTGGACGCTGGTTTCAGGAAAACCAACGGCCAGCCCTTCTCCAAGCGGGCCTTTGCCCAGGGCCAGTCGGTTAAGAGCATCACGACGGTCGGAGAGCCCCAGCTTATTATCGATAAATTACTCATGCAATACGAGCTCTTTGGCCAGCAACGTTTCAATGGTGAGATTGATTTTGGCGGCCAAAGTATGGACAGTATCAGACAGACTCTGGACCTCTTCGCTGAGAAGGTCCTACCCGTTGTGAAAAAATACACGCAAAAAGGAGCATAAAAATGACAAACAATCCACATATTATCCCACAAATTGACCGCAGCCAGGGCCTTGAATTTGGCCTCTACAGCCTAGGTGACTATATGCCCAACCCCCATACAGGAGACTGGGTCAGTCCCGAAAACCGGCTCCAACAATTCATTGAAATGGCCCAGTTAGCTGAAGATGCCGGGGTAGATATCTTCCATCTAGGCGAATCCCACCAAGAATACTTCATCTCCCAGGCCCATATGATCATCCTCTCTGCCATCGCCCAAGCAACGGACACGATTGGCATTGCTTCCGCTGCGACCATTATTTCCACCTCCGATCCCGTCCGCGTCTATGAGAATGCGGCGACCATTGACTTACTGTCCGGTGGTCGGATGGAAATTGTCGCAGGCCGGGCCTCACGCATCGGGCTCTTTGAACTCTTGGGCTATGACTTCAAAGATTATGAAGCCCTCTACGAAGAAAAATTAGACCTCCTCCTCCAGATTAACGAAGAAGAAGAGGTCACCTGGTCCGGACAATTCCGCCCTAGCCTCGATAAAGCCCGGGTCCTCCCCCGGTCTAAAGAAGGCCTCCCCATCTGGCGGGCAGTTGGTGGCCCCGCAGACTCCGCTATCAAAGCCGGCCTTAAAGGGGTCCCTATGTACATTACGACCCTTGGTGGATCTTCCGAATACTTCAAACATTCCATTGATATTTACCGGTCCGTCCTCCATGAAAAAGGCTTTGATGCAGAGGCTATGCCTGTGACCACTTCTGGCCTCATGTACATCCACGAAGACCAGAACACCGCCTTCAAAAACTACTACAAACACTTGGACGAAGGCATGCGCAAGGCTAATGGCACTGGCTTTGACAAGCGGCTCTTTGCCCAGGCTAAGGACTACCGAGACTCCCTCAATGTGGGCGACCCTGAGCTTATTATTGATAAAATCCTCTACCAGCATGAGCTCTTCAACAACCAACGCTATACCGCTCAAATCGACTTTGGCGGCATTCCCATGGATGATATCCGCCGCATGATCGACCTCCTAGGTGAGAAAGTCATCCCTACCGTCAAGAAATATACCCGCCAATAGAAAGGATAAAGCATGAATATACTCGTACTCTCCGGCTCCAATGTGGGCCGCAAAACAGAAATTGCCACTAAAGCCCTCTACCAAGAACTCCAAGACCATTACGGCGACCACAAGCTAAACTATCTCAACCTCAAGGAACTGGACATGGTCTTCGCGGATGGGCGTAATTTCCTAGACTACAAGGGGGATACTAAAACTGTCGCCCGGTCTGTCATGGACGCCGATGTGCTCTTCATCGGCACTCCCATCTTCCAAGCCTCCATCCCTGCCAGCCTGAAGAATGTCTTTGACCTCCTCCCCCAAAAAGGCTTGGAACATAAAACAGTGGGCATCATCGCCTCTTCTGGCTCTAACCGCCACTACCTCATTCCAGAGCTCCAATTGAAGCCCATCCTCAATTATATGAAGGCTAATGTGACTCCCCGCTATGTTTATCTCAACGATCGCGACTTCGGTATCGACGAGATCCACAATGATGACGTCCTCTTCCGCATCAAGGACCTGGTGGATGAAACCATGGTCCTAGCCGAGACCTACCAAGAAATTCTGCGCAAGGAAGATGAGAAATTCGGTTTTTAAAATCATGAGCGAATCATTTTATAAAGCCAGCAAGTGCTCTATAATATAAGTGAGGAGGAATTAAAGCTATGACCATTTATGATTATTCTGTCGAGCGTCCAGATGGGACTACCTTAGACCTAGCAGAGCTCAAAGGCAAGGTCCTCTTAATCGTCAACACAGCCACCCGTTGTGGTTTCACTGGTCAGTATAAAGACCTTCAAGCGCTCTATGACAACTATCACGACCAGGGCTTAGAGATCATCGATATCCCCTGCAATCAATTTAAAGACCAGGCGCCCGGATCTGACCAGGATATCCAAGAATTCTGCCAGTTAAACTACCAAACCGAATTCCCTCAAATGAAGAAGGCTAAAGTCAATGGTCCCGACCAATTAGACCTCTATCGCTATCTTAAGAGCCAGCAAGCTTTCCATGGTTTCGGTAAGTCAGCTAAGGGCTTGGCCCTCGCCGCTATGCTCAAAGTTCAGGATAAGAACTACCAGCAGAATCCAGATATCAAGTGGAATTTCACCAAATTCCTGGTTGACCGCAATGGCCAAGTCGTCGCCCGCTACGAGCCCAGCCATTCCCTCAAAAAACTCGGCCAACATATCCAAAGCCTCTTGTAGGTTCTCAATGATATTTTAAAGCCCTGAAACACCTAAAGGGATCTAATCTCAGATCTCTTTAGGCGTTCAGGGCTCATGTTTTGTTCGAATTTTTCCATAATTCGGTCAGTCAAACAGCAAAGCAATCACTGTCGATTTGTAAGGACAATTGAAACAATAAATAAGCAAAAACTGATCATTTGTGGAAATTTTCTAAATAAATTTGGTAAAACTCTCTCATTCGTTAATTTTTTGTGTTATCATAGGTACCATCATAAATAGAAAGATTGTTATAATGAATATAAAAACAAAAGACATTATTATTATTGGTTTCGCCCTCTTTGCCATCTTCTTTGGCGCTGGAAATTTGATTTTCCCGCCATATCTAGGCGTTCTGGGCGGCGAGAATTGGTTAAATGCTGCCTTTGGTTTTCTGATGTCAGACCCTCTCTTCCCCATCCTGGGGGTCCTCGTGACCATAGCCCTGGGGGGACGGGCGGATGATTTAGGACGGCGAGTCCATCCTAAATTTGGAATTATCCTTGCTGGGATCTCAGTAGTTCTGATTGGCCCCCTCTTCTCCGTACCGCGGACCGGGGCCACAACGCATGAGGTCTTCGTCCAATCGCTTTGGCCCGACGCCCCAATTTGGATCACTTCTTTGATCTTCTTTTCCTTGACGGCCTATTTAGCCCTCAATCCAAGTAAGGTGATCAACAATATTGGGAAGTACCTGACACCAGCTATTATTATCATTCTAACGGTTCTCGTCATCTCAGCGATTATTAATCCTGTAGGCGCCCCCCAAGCCAGTCAAATCGACCATACCTTCGCTTATGGCTTTAGGGAGGGTTACCAGACCATGGATGCTCTAGCCGCTTCGATTCTTGCCAGCGTGGTCATGTCTGAACTGAAGCAGCGGGGCTATACAGATAAGAAGACTCAAATGAAGGCCGGTGTCCTAGTTGGGATCGTCGCCTTTGCCCTCTTAGCGGTCGTCTACTTGTCGCTCACTTACGCAGGCTCAACGGTCTCTAGCCTCTTTACCATAGCGGATGACCGGACCGTCGTTTTCACCGGGACTGTAGCGCAAATTCTCGGCCCCTATGGCAATCTCATCATGGGGGTCTGCGTGACTCTGGCCTGCTTAACTACGGCCGTGGGGATCACCTCCGCCTGTGCCAGCTTCTTCGTGGGGCAATCCAAGGGACGCTGGACCTACCAGGCAGTGACACTGACCTGTGTGGCTATTGAATTCGTGATTTCTTTAGTAGGAACAACACGGATTATTGACTTTGCCAGCTTTGTATTGACCCTGATCTATCCGATCGTGATGGTCCTGATCATCTTCTCACTCTTCGACCGTCACATTAAATACAATGCCACTTATACTGGAGCGGTCATCGGTGCAGGCTTGATTGGTTTAGTCCAAGCCCTAGCCATCTTAGGCCGTTACTTCGAGACCTTGAAGCTAGAGCCGATCTTAAACTTTATCAGCCAGCTTCCCCTTAGCCAATACGGTTTGGAATGGTTCCTGCCTTCTCTACTCTGTGCACTCGCCTGCACTCTCTACGCCTATTGGCAAGGTCGCCAAAGCCCAGCTTAAAACAAAAATGCCAAGTCGATTAAATGACTTGGCATTTTTTATGCTTCTGTAACTATAAGGCTCAAATGATGGATATAAGTACTTCCTTCACTTATTTTGGGTCTGTAGCTTCAGCTATTTTAACTTGCAATAGTAAGAGGTCTGACCGCTTGTTTTGGCCTTTTTGATTGGCTTGCAGGAGCCGGCGCAACCTTCTCGCTTAAAGGCGCAGGCGGCACAGGGACCTTGGCCGTGAAATTCTTGATAGACGGTGCGTCCAGCATAGAATATGATCGGAATAAGGATCAGCAAGACTAAAATATCTCCCATATTAAACCCTCCTTAAATGAGCCAAGGCAGGCTTGGCTTGGTATGGACGCTTGAAGAAGACCATGTACACCATACCTGCTAAAGTCAGGCAAGCCATGGCTGTCCAAACGTCAAAGTGACCGGTTGTCCACCAAGTCCCGAACTGGTAGATCATCAGCGAAACACCGTAGGCTAGGAGGCACTGGTAAATCACCGCAAAAAGAGTCATTTTATCGTCCATCATCTCCCGACGTAGGGCCCCCACAGCTGCCATACAAGGCACGCAGAGCAAGTTGAAGGTCATCAGTGAATAACCAGCAATCGGTGTAAAGGCCTGGGACAGTTGGGGCCAGAACTCTGCCCCATCTTCAGCAGCTTCCGCATAGCCAAAGAGAATGCCGAAAGTCCCTACCAAGTTTTCTTTGGCTAAAAGACCAGTTACTGAAGCCACAGCAGCCCGCCAATCACCCCAGCCTAAGGGCGCAAAGAGAGGTGCTAAGACACGGCCCAAACTCGCCAGGATAGAGTCTCCTGTTTCCACCAAGTTCAGCTGCCAGTCGAAACTCTGCAGGGCCCAAATCATCACAGTTGACAAGAGGACGATAGTGCCGGCTTTTTTGACAAAGGCTTTGGTCCGTTCAAAAACTGTCCGCAAGACCCCGCTTAAGCTCGGCAGGTGGTAGCTTGGCAGTTCAATAACAAAGGGTGCCGGATCCCCCGCAAACCAGCGGGTCTTTTTGAGCATAATCCCTGAGAGAACGATGGCGCCAATCCCCATAAAATAAGTCGATAGGGCCACCCAGTCGGCATGGGGGAAGAAGGCCCCCGTAATCAGAGCAATAATCGGTAACTTAGCTCCACAAGGGATAAAGGTCGTCGTCATAATGGTCAAGCGGCGGTCATTGTCATTTTCAATGGTACGCGCCGCCATAATACCCGGAACCCCGCAACCGGTCGAAACTAAGATGGGAATGAAAGACTTCCCAGATAAGCCGAACTTACGGAAGATCCGGTCGAGGACAAAGGCAATCCGGGCCATATACCCGCAGTCTTCCAAGAAGGCTAGGCAGATAAAGAGCACCATCATCTGCGGTAAGAAGCCTAGGACAGCCCCCACACCAGCCACAATCCCGTCCATAATCAAGGCTTGTAGCCAGTCCGACACGCCTAGACTCGCCAAGAGCCCGCCCAGGTGTTCAGGGACAAATTCGCCGAAGACCTGGTCATTGACCCAGTCTGTCCCTTGCTTACCAATGGTCGAAACGGCTAAATAATAAACCAAATACATCACACCCGCAAAAATGGGCAAGGCCAGGAAGCGGTTGGTGACGATGGCATCCACTCGGTCAGTCAAGCTCAACTCCTCTTGGCTTTCTTCTTGGACACAGTCGGCAATCATCTGGCTAATCCATTCATAGCGGCTCGTTGCCATAATCCCTTCTGAATCGTCATCATAGGCGTTCTCCAGCTGGTCGATAAGCGCTTCGATTGACTTGGCTTGGTCATCGGATAGGTCAAGTCCTTCGACCACTTCTGTATCGCGTTCAAAAGTCTTGATCGCATACCAGCGCAGGCGGTCAGCCGGCACCTGTCCGTCTATAATCTCAGCAATCTCACCAATCACCTTCTCGACTCGGTGGGGGTATTTTTTAGGGGGTTGGTAAGGAAGCTTTTCTTCAGCGCGGACAATTGCTGCTTCCGTCAATTTAGCGACCCCGGTCCATTTAAGGGCCGAGATAGGGGCTACCGAACAGCCCAATGCCTCACTGAGACGCTGACTATCAATTTGGATGCCGCGTTTCTCCGCAATATCCATCATGTTGAGGGCCACGACAACCGGAATCCCTACTTCTGTCAATTGGGTGGTGAGGTAGAGGTTGCGTTCAAGACTGGAAGCATCCACAATATTTAAGATCAGGTCAGGGTCTTCCTCCAAGATATAATTTCTAGAAATCAACTCTTCCGAAGTATAGGGAGACAGGGAGTAAATCCCCGGCAAGTCCTCTAACCAGACCGAGCTATCGGCCTTGAGCGCTCCGCCTTTCTTCTCGACCGTTACTCCCGGCCAGTTGCCCACTCTCTGATTCGATCCTGTCAATGCATTAAAAAGGGTTGTCTTGCCGGTATTCGGATTACCGGCCAATGCCAATTTAACCGTCATCATTCACTCCTTATTCCACTTCAACACATGCGGCATCTTTCTTCCGCAAACTCAACTCATAGCCCCGAACGGTCAATTCCATAGGGTCGCCAAGGGGTGCCAACTTCCGCAGGGTCACTTGGGCCCCCTTGGTCAGTCCCATATCCCGGAGGCGTCGCCTTAAGATCCCTTCAGCATGGACGCCCTTCACCCGAACACTTTCTCCCAATGTTACTTGGTCTAAGGTTTTCATCTCTTACTTTCTCTCCTTTTAGCGAAGCAGGATATGCATGGCCATAGAGCGATTCAAGGCCAGGCGAGTCCCTTTCAAGTCCACAATCAAATCCCCCGCTAGTTCGTTTCGTACCGTAATTTCAGCTCCGGGTACGAAGCCCAGGTCCGTTAAACGTTTCACAATTTGCTTGGAACCGACTAGACGAGCGATCGTTCCTGTCTCTCCTTTTGTTAACATGGCTAAATACATATGCGCCTCTCATTGATTCTAATTCTCAGTTACATGTTCATCACTTAACTATTTTATGCCTGATACCCTATTCATGTCTACCATAATTTTCTTTTTTAGAGAAAGATTTGACAGGATAAAAGTTTGATTTGTCAGTATTTTGTAAGGAAACAGAATAAAAGAATAACAATTTGAAAATTGAATCACAAGTAAAAAGGACTAAGACAAATTGCTCAGTCCTTTTTAATCTATTTTGAGTAATTAAGAATACTTAAGCCAGGTCGTGGCTGGAGATGCGACGGCTAGTGGTTAAAGACCGGAAGAGAAAGTAGCAGGGCTTCCCCTTGTAATCTGCTAAGGAAGCGACTTGTTGGCCACATTCCGGACAGTTCAAGGCTTTAGCTAGAGGCTGGAGGGGGAAGTTAGCCGAGTGGATGCGGTGGACCTGGAGTTTGATCAGGTTACCCCGCCCTACCTTATAGTAAATCGCTAAATCGGCCTTGCAGACCTGGCAGGAAACCAACAAAAGGTGGCTGTTCTTGACTTTCTTCCGGTAGGGATTCTGATAGTTCATCAGGTCTGATCCTCCTCGTCTTGGATAAAGACTAAAAGCCCTTCTTTAGAAGCTGACGGGGCATAAGTAAAGCCCTCCGCTTGAAAAGTCTTAAGTGCTTCGATACTTTCTGCCTGGTCGTGGACCAAGGCATTAGCCATCTTGCCCCGTAATTTCTTGGCGGTAGCAGACGGGGCCTTCTTCAATTTGCCCTGGCGATATTGGCAGAATTCGACCTCAAGCCAGTCATAACGATCAACTTGGAGCATGCTGGCATATTCTTGACTCGCAAGATTAACCACCACTTCGCCTGGTTGAAAGGCCTGGTCGAAAGTTCCCTTCCAATATTGGCGCAGGGACTGACCATCGATCCGCAAGGGCATGGTAAAGTCTAAACGATAGGCCTTGATCGGAGTAAAAGCGCTAATAGGACCATACAAAGCGGAAAGAACCACGACATGGTCTGCGAGATAATCCTCCTGGCTGGCGGTCAAATCCTCTAAGTCAAATTGCCGGAAAGCTAGTCCATGATAAAGCTGGATGGCTGGATAAGTCGTCTTCTGGTCAAAAGCCGCTATCATCTCCTGAACCGGACCAACTTGCTTGTCTGACAGTTTAAGAGCTTTTTGGAGCTCGCCCCCTTCCAGGCTTTTCACCTGGTCAACGATTTGTTGACTCTTAGCAGACAGGTCCCAATCCTCGGCTAGAGGATGAGAAAGATCCTGCTCTTTGGCTGGGGATAAGATAATCTTCATAGCGAACGCCTCCTTCAATCAAGATCTATTATGCCTGATGACGTCCTCCCTGTCCACCCGACCATCTCTTCCAATACAATATTGTTTGCAGCGATCGTTGAAGCAAGCTTTGGCTGATAATCAGCCCAGGCTATAAAGCCCAGTTTAAAGGACTTTTTGCTTAAAAACAAACTTTCCTCTAGCAGTAGAAAAAATAACGATATTTGCATGATTGTTTTTATTTGCATGTTTATTTTGAGCTGTGCTAGGATACAGACAACTCTTTAATTTAACTTTAAAGCCCACAAAAGAAAGGACGTCTTAGATGACTAACAAAAGCCTGAAGAACGCCCAAGCCTGGGAACACATTAAAGAACACGGCCACGAAATGGATGAAGCAGAATTCAAATCCTTCTTCCCTCTCTTTGAGCCGGGTCCTGGCCCCGCCCTCGTTGATAAGTATGGTAAAAATGATGACCTCACCAAAAATGCTGGCACTGGCGACGAAGCCATTGGCCAACGCATTATTGTCAAGGGTCGCGTCCTCGATGAGAATGGAAAGCCTGTTCCTAAAGCCTTTATCGAAATTTGGCAAGCCAATGCAGCGGGCCGCTATATCCATAAGTTAGACTCTTGGGATGCCCCCCTCGATCCGAACTTCATCGGGAGCGGTTGGACCTACACAGATGAAGACGGCAACTACGAATTTACTACCATCAAACCTGGTAACTATGCCTGAAAACCCGATATCAACCAATGGCGACCTGCCCATATCCACTTCTCAGTGATGGGACCTGCCCTCGCCGACCGTTTAGTGACCCAACTCTACTTCGAAGGGGACCCTCTCCTAGACTATGACGAAGGGATCTACCTCGATCTCGATGAAGACGAGCGCAAGCGCGTTGTGGCAACTTATAATCACGACTTCACCGAACCAGACTGGGCCCTAGGCTACCAATTCGACATGGTACTCCGCGGCTCAAGTGCTTCCCCAACCATGCCTAACCGCCACCAACTCAGTGACGAAGAACGCCAAGATCTCAAAGATAAAGGAGTGGACTTAATCGATGACTAAGGTAGACCAAGAACACCTCGACCCCATCCGAACGCCCCAACAAACAGTGGGGCCCTATGCCAGTCTAGGACTGGTGGCTGATGAAGCCAATGACCATATCACTAATGACCTCGTCGAAGACGGTGGTCAAGGCCAAGAAATTATCGTCCAGGGAAATCTCTTCGGCTCAGACGGTAAGCCTCTATTTAACGTCCTTGTTGAAATTTGGCAGGCTAATTCCGAAGGGGTCTTCAACCACCCCGCCTTTAAGGACCGGGAAGGCTATGATCCGAGCTTTGTAGGCTTTGGGCGAACCATTACCGATGAAAGTGAAGCATACAGCTTCAGAACCTTCAAACCTGGGGCTATCCTAGAAAAAGACTATCCCGAATTCTCCCAATCTCCTCATATTCTCGCCTTTGTCCACGCCAGTGGGGTCTCCTACCCTCTCTATACCCGGATCTACTTCGAAGACGAAAGCCAAGATGACCACTTCATCCAACAAGTCTCCGAAGAAGAAGCTAAGACTTTGATTGCTAAGAAAGTAGAAGGCACAGACCTCCCAACTTACCAATTTGATATCGTCCTCGATGGCGATGCTGAAGATATGGTCCTTGAATCCAAGCTCGATGGCGAAGAAGTCGACGAGCTCCCAGACGGATCAGGAAAAGCCAAGACCTACTTCTTCCATTTTAAATAAGCCATTAATATAAAAAAGCCAGGCAGTGAAAGCCTGGCTTTTTTGAGTGATGGACTTGATTATTCTTCGTTTAATGAAGCTTCATCAAAGACAACTTTAGAGTCTTTGTTGTCGATTGGACGAGTTCCCATCCAGCCGATCATTTCTTTCATAGATTCAGTAATTGCGTCAGTCCCAGCACGTAGGAGTTTACGTGGGTCATAGCCCTTGTTCGCTTTGTCGATATCTTTGTCAGCTAAGATGTATTCACGAGTTGCTTTTTGGAAAGCTAATTGGAATTCAGTGTTGATGTTGATCTTAGCAATACCCAGTGAGATTGCTTTTTGAATTTGGTCTTGAGGAATACCTGAACCACCGTGCAATACCAATGGATTATCCACTGCATCAGCGATTTCTTTCAAGCGTTCGAAGTTTAAACCTTCCCAGCCTTCTGGGTAAACCCCGTGGATGTTACCAATACCACAAGCTAATTTGTCAACGCCTGCTTCAGCAAACATCACAACTTCATCAACAGAAGCTAATTCACCGACACCTTGGTTTTCACCAATTTTACCGATTTCAGCTTCTACAGAAATCCCGCGTTCATGAGCTAAACGAACGATTTCTTTGGTGTTTTTCAAGTTTTCTTCAAGGGGAAGATCATGGCCATCATACATAACTGAGGAATAGCCTAAGTCGATACATTCCTTAGCAGCTGCGAAGTCACCATGGTCTAAGTTTAAGATGACTGGAATGTCAGCTTCCAGAGCATCCATTTCATTCAGGACTAAGTCACGAACCACTTTGTAGCCACCCATATATTTAGCAGCACCAGTAGACACTTGAATTAATAATGGTGTACGAGTTTCTTTCGCCCCACGAATTAATGCACGTGTCCATTCCAAGTTGTTTGTGTTGTATGCACCCACTGCATATTGGTTGTCGCGAGCGTGTTGTAAAATCTCGTTACCATTCACTAAAAAAGCCATCAAAAATACCTCCTAAAATTTTTACCGAGTTCATTATACCCTACTAATTAAATTTTTCACAGCCCTTTTTACAAATTAAATCGCTTTCATAATCAAAAACAATCAAATACGGTCAAAAGTTAGCAAGAAATTCAATAAAAACGATTAAAAAAAGTCATTTCAGAACAAAAATAACTTTTTTGTGGATTTTATAAGCTTATTTTAGCGACCAATTTCTCTAAACACTATCACTTTCCTTCAAATTTTCCATCTTCGCAGCCAAGTCCTCCTCCAGTTCAACAATCGACTGACGGAGCTTCTGGAGGGCCTTGAGCTGGTCTTTGATTTCGTATTGAATCTTGGCGTCAATGAAGATATTATCTAGCCAGACATCCACGAAATTATCTCCCCAAGTATCACTAATTTCATCTGGGAGGGATAGACCGAGGTCAGCCAGTTCATGGTCTAATTTATCTAGGCCGCGTTTGACATCTTCAAGCTCTTGGTTAGACCTTTTCATATGATCGCGTTTCATCATAGACGAGAAGAATCCCCCGCCTAATAAGTCCATCACGCCCCAACCAGAGGCATCTTGCAGGGATTTAATGGCTTTATCCAAACCCGACAAAACTTCTTGAGCTGCTTGACGCGCTTCCTTCACTTCTTCTAGTGTCTGCATCCTTGATCATCTCCTCTGCTAGATACAAAATCTTTCTTATTTATATTTAATATAGCACGAAAAAATAAGCGGGCAAAGTAAGAGTACTTTTGCCCGCTTAAAGTCTTTTTATTCATCAATCTAACTTCTATACGCCTCGGATCAAATCAATCGGTTCATGGTTTAGAATAGCACTGAGGCCTGTCCAGTAAATCAGCAAGTTCAAGCCATAAACTAAGATTGAAAAACCCAGGAAGACTAAGTAGGGGAAGTATAAGATTAAGGCCTTCATATCGACGCTCTTGAATAGCCCAGCAATCCCTAGCATAATCCCTAAAGTAATCAAGGCAGACAAGAGGAAAGACTTCCCTTGTTCGAAGAGAAATTCGCGACTGAAATGATTTCTTAAGTCCTGGATATCCATACCAATCGAATAGAGGGTCCCGATTTCTTTGCGCCGGCTCATCAGGCTGAGGTTGATGGAGGAATAGCCGTTGGTGATATTCATCAGGAAGATAATGGCCGCAATCCCATAGATAATCAGCTTGAAACTTTGAATATCTGTAAACTGTTCGTCCTGGATTTCCTCATCTGTAAATACTTTGAAGCTTTCATTATAAGCTATGGTATTTTCGATGCGGCTGGAAATTTCCTCCTTGGTCCGGCCAGCTTCTCCCTTGGCTAGCTTGAGCTTCAATTCGAAGGGATAATTATAATTTTTATCGTCTTGAACCTCTTCCATCAGCTCTTGATAAGTCTCAAAATCCGTATAAACCATAACATTAAAGGGCAGGATCCGAGTCTGGTAAGGCCCAAGGTCATCAATGGTCTGCGCAATGGGAAGGCTTCGTTGCTTCTCATTAATACTAACCTCTAATTGATCAGGATGATCAAAATACGGCACTTTTTCAGCCTGAGCAAGGGGCTCGTTGGGGTCGGCTTGGACCTGGTTGTAGAGGGTAAATTCCCCTGGCCTGCCGCCTAGTTTCTGGAGGTCGTCGTTTTCTAGAGCAAGCAGACTTCCCCTGATATATTAGGGCTTGGTGTCAGCCATCATTTGCTTCAATTGCTCATCCAGGCCCAGTGATTGGGCGGCCTGTGAAAGCTCTAAGTTAGGTTCAATGGCTAGGTTCTTTTCCTTAGAAATATAGCCCTCCCCCTCATAGTCAGCTAGAATTTCGGGCAGGATAGGAGGCAATTCACCGGTGTCATTGTAGTAGTGGACCGTGAGATCGTAGCCATCATCGAAGGCATAGAAGTCTCGGTTATAATCAGCAATGGCATAGACAATGCAAAAGATGGCTACAATCAAAATGCCAATAGCTGAGATATAGCGCTGGGACTTGATACTGGCCATATTGTTTAGCCGAAGTTCTTTCCAGAGCTTGGGACTTCGTTTCTTACCCTTCTTCTTAGACAGGCTAAAATTTCCCTTGAGCCCTTCAATAATATCGATCTTCGCGATCTTTCGCGCCGGATAGATGACCGCGACTAGGACAACCGCTAGGGCCACCAGGATAATGACAAGAGACAAGATCCAATTAAAGTGAACCTGGTTAAAGAAGACCACTTCAGCTTTACCACTATTGGCAACTTCAAAGAGATAACGAATAAGGAAGAAGCCCAGGACATGACCGATTAAAACAGGCAGGACAGAGACCGTGACTGACCCTTTCACCAGCAAGAGATAGATTTGAAAGTCCGTCGAGCCGATGGATTTATACATGGAGAGCTCACGAATCTTTTGCAGACCCCACACCCAGAAAATATTTTTGATAAAGAAGACAAAGATCCCCATACATAAGAGGAGGGAGAGGGCATTGACAAGCTTGGTCATCAGGTTTTTACTCTGGCTGACATCCAGGCCGTAGTAGCGGACCAGGGAGTCATTAAAGTCCAATTCCACTTCTTTGCCTAGCAGATCTTGAATCTCGTCTTGGATGGCCTCGCGCTGGGCATAGGCTGCCTTGAAGTCATGGAAAGTGATCAAAGGGATCAATACTTCGTCATCAGCCACCAGAGGCATGCCGTAATTGATTTTCAAATTCTCATTATAGAAATCTTTGTAGACACCAACCAGGGTATAATGACGCCTTTCTGTAGTCTCAAAGCTTTCTTCAGCGGTATAGGTCGACCGAGCATCGATCGCCTCCCCGTCTACCTGACGCTCCCCTAGCTCGATGGCTAGCTCATCGCCTAGGGAGAGGTCTTCCTGCTTAACAAGAGATTCATTCAAGACAATCTCATCCGCCGACTCAGGAAAGCGCCCAGCCAACAAATAGGACTCTTCTCGCATCTGTTTGACCTGAACATCCTGTCCCACCATGGAGATGAGATGGTCCTTGTATTTAGCGCTGTGGGCCCTGGCAGAAGTCCCACCCGCCAGCTCAATGGCTTCAACTTGGTTGAGTTTCTCGATTTCCTCCTGGGACAGGTCTTCTGACAAGCGGGCATCGTAGAAATTTGTTGCCTTCAGCTGGCGGTTACTTAACGAAATATTGGTATAGCCATAGTAAAAAATCACTGTGAAAAAGAGACTAACAATCAGGAGTGAAATGAAAATCGGTAAATTCTTTTTATTCATTGGGCTCATCTCCTACAATAGCCCCGTCGACCATGGTAATGATCCGCTGGGTCTGAAGAGCCAGGTTTTCATCGTGGGTAATGATCAAGATAGTCTGCTTGAGGGTCTGGTTGAAGTACTTCAAGAGGTCGATGATCTCCTGAGAGTTCTTCCGGTCCAGGTTCCCGGTCGGTTCATCCGCTAAGATGATGGAAGGCCGGTAGATCAGGCTACGGGCCACGGCCACACGCTGCTCCTGACCTCCCGATAGCTCACTCGGAAAGGCCTGCAACTTATCGGATAAGCTCAGCTTAGTCACCAAATCATTAAAGAAGGCATCATCCACCTGACGCCCATCTAACTTCAAGGGCAGTTTAATATTATGTGACACGGTCAGATTGGGGATGAGGTTGTAGAACTGGTAGATCAGCCCCACCTTGCGCCGCCGGAACAAGGCCATTTCCTTAGACGAATAGCTGGCAATATCGGACCCTTCAATGAGTATCTTCCCCTCATTAGGCCGGTCCACTCCACCAAGCATATGGAGCAGGGTAGACTTACCCGACCCACTCGGCCCGACAATAGCGATAAGCTCTCCCCGATTGACGGATAGATTCACCCCATCGACAGCCCGGACTTCCTTCTCTCCTTGGCGATAAATTTTAGTCAAATTGTCAACGCGAAGTATTTCCATAAGATCTCCTCCTAGTTTGACTATAGCCGATGAAAATGACAAGTCGGTGATAAAGCGGATAAAAAGAGAAGAAATGGTCTCCGCGATTACTTCCCCCTCACTTATAGAATTGCAAGATAAATTCTGCCCCTCGGTCGGTATTTCGGCAGCTAATTTGCCCCTGGTGCTTCTCGACAATGCGTTTGGCCATAGCGAGGCCAATCCCAAAGCCCTTAGAATCAGGATCCTTATAGAAACGCTGGAAAATTTTCTTTTGCTTGTCTTCAGCAATCCCTCCCCCATCATCTTGGATAGACAATTCCAAATAAATAGGATTTTCCCTAGCCCTTAGCCAGATTCGACCTGTGCCTTCCTGGTTGATGGCATTCTTCAGGATATTAATGACAGCCTCGCTCAACCAGTTGAAGTGTCCGAGCATAACCGCCTCCCCTATATTGATATCGACAACAATTCCATGGTTCTCAATCTCATCACTTAAGATATCTAAGGCGTAATCCACCACTTCACTTAAGTGGACTGTCGACAGCTTGAAACCCTCAAGGTTATTATCCAGACTGGCCAACTTCAAGAGAGCATTGGACAAGTCATTGAGGCGGTTTAATTGCTGGGAGAAAGTCGCCGGATCCGTCTTATCATTTTCCAAGGCAAAGAGCATGCCCGTAATCGGCGTCTTAATCTGATGGGCAATGTCTTCGATATTCTGACTCTGATCTTGGGAAAGTTGATGAACCTTTTCCTTTTCTTCAACGAGCTCAATAAATAACTTATAGATCTGGTCTTCCAACTGGGAGAAATCATCCTGCTTCATGGGAATCTGATAATCTTGCTGGTAGAGTTGGTCGATCAGGTCCGTCAGCTCTTGAATCCGCCGTCGCTGGCGGAACTTTAACCAGCAGACTACAGCAAGTATGCTTAGAAGCCACAATATATAAATCATAGCTTCAACCGGTAGCCGATGCCACGGACGGTTTCAATCAGGTCTTTGGAGGTCTTGTCGCGGATCCGCTTAATAGTGGCGGTCAGGGTATTGTCATTAACATAAGCCTGCCGGGCATCCCAGAAGCGATCCAACAATTGGTCCCGGGTCAAAAGTTGGCCCCGGTGGCGGATAAAATGGGCCAAGAGCCGAAATTCCAAGGCCGTCAAAGCAACCGCCTGCCCCTGATAATAAATCATCCCCTGATCTTCTTTAAGGACTAATTCGCTCTCCCCTTCCATATGCCCAAAGTCCCTCAAGCAAGCCGCAATCCGAGCCCGCAGGATATTCAAATTAAAGGGCTTAGTGAGATAGTCCGACGCTCCAGCATCGAGAGCCTCCGCAATAAAATCCACATCAGCAACAACGGTGGTAATAATCACTTGGATATCACTCTGTAAAAAGCGCGCCAAAAGCTCAAAACCATTCCCATCAGGCAAATTTAAATCCAGGATAGCCAAATCATACGATTGCCTAGCTGCTGCTTGTCCTTCAGAAAAATTTTTCGCTAGCTGCACATCAAAACCATGCTTGGCCAAAAAGTCGACAATCTCTTGGCCAATCACGGGATTATCTTCCACTAAAAGTAGGGAATTCATGTTAAAACTCCTCAATTGTTGACAGTCCTTCATATCTTCTTATCCTTCATTCTTATTCTATCAGATAATGGTGTTTTTTCTAACAAACAAGAACGAGCATCTGACACTACAAGAATTGTCAGATGCTCGTTCTTAGCTTTAGCTTTGAAATAAACAATACCTTAATCATACTGGGATAGCAGGAAAATGATGATGAAAAATTCTAAAACACAGGAATGATTTCGAACAAACTACTCTCAACAAGTTTACGCTAGTCTGAATTACTTCAACTTACGCCAAATCTATAGAAAGTGCTTTAATTAGCTAAAAGTGTTGGAAATTACTGTAAGATGCTCCGAACTACTCTTCAACGTTTACACTCACTTAAGAGAGTGTAATATTGTCTAGGATCTCGCTTTGAATTTCCATGCCAACAAAGAACTTCTTTATCAACTAAAGCTCTTAAAAGCTTACGAGCTGTTACATCACTCATTGTTCCAATAACTTGGATTGGCCTAAATAGTCATTGGGATAGCTTGCTAAGAGCCTTCTCGCTGCCTCAGCCAGCTGGTCCTGCTCCACTTGCCCCTCCCGGTATGCCGACAACAAGTTCATAAAATCAACCTTCTCTTGGTCGGTTGCCAACTTTTTAAAGTAGCCCCAGACATGCTGGTAGGCATTGACGACCTGGCCAGGGTCTTCGGGCAAGGCTTTTGCCTCTTCAATATAGGCTTCCAGCACAGCTAATTCTGGCTGGTCGCTTTTTAAATACTCTCGAATTTCTCGGTAGATCTTCTGTGACTTGCTCAATACCAGGTACTTATTTTGTGCCCACAGCTTTTGGCAGGCTTGGACTTGCTTGGTCATTTTTCCCCCTCCTATCAGTCTTTTAAGCCTATGATAAAACAAATACTTGAACTTGTCTTTTAATTTCTTGCATCGCTTTTGGAGGACATAGGGATTCTAGTCAACTTTTTAGGCGCAAGCTATTTATCATTACTACTATATTTTGCGGCGAACCCCCTCATAGAATTGAATAGGATTCTTTTCGAGCAATTGGGCCTTCAAGAGGTCTTCTACTGTGTTTAAGGTCAAGGGGCCGCCTACTTGTTTGAGTAGGTCACGGCTATCGACTTTCTCTTGGATATAGACAAGATCTGGATCTTCAAGTCCTAGGTGTTTAGCTAGAGCCTCCACGCAGTCATTCAGAGAGCCAATCTCATCGACTAGGCCTTTGTGGAAGGCCTGCTGTCCCAGGTAAACTCGGCCGCCAGCTAAGGGCTCCAAGTCGTCTGCCGCTATCTTTCGCGCAGCCGATACCCGGTCCTTAAACTCAGCGTAGACAGCTTCCATACTAGCAACGTAACGGTCTTTCGATTCATCAGACAGGGGCTCGAAGGGGTTCAAAAAATCGGTCCCTTGCCCCTTGCTGACGCTTTCCAGATGGAGATCTAATTTCTCTATGGTCCCAGTAAATTCTGGAACCATGGCCACCACGCCAATCGACCCTGTTAAGCTATTTCGATTAGCGAATAAGCGCTCTCCTGCACAAGCAATGTAATAGCCCCCACTGGCACAATAATCGCCCATCGAGACATAGGTCGGTAAGTCTAAATGCTTGAATAGTTGATAGATCTTCTCTGCCTCAAGGGCTTCCCCACCTGGACTATCAAGTCGAATCACCAGGCCGCGCACATGGTCCATCTTCTTAATCTGGTCGACCTTATTCTTAACATTCTCGTAAGAAATATGTGTTTTTTGGCCAGGCTTGGATTGAATCGTCCCCGAGAGACAGATAAGGGCTAGCTCGTCTTGGTCGGCCGAGCGACTGGTCCATTTTTTGAGCGGCTTTAGGCCAAGGTGACTTTCCTTATCGCTCAGACACTCATAAGTATCGAATGAAACGGTATGCTCTGAGTCGTGGATATCTAAGTCGTCGTAGCCCAGGTAGCCATCGACCAAGCCCAATGCTAGGGCCTGTTGGCGGTTAGCCAGAACAAGGTCTCCTGCTAAGAGTGCTTCCTCAATATCTAGCCCGCGCTTTTCTTTAAGCAAATCAATGAAATAGGCCAAAGACTCGTGCCCTAGGGCTTGCAGGGATTCTCGCCTCGCTGGACTCATCTGATTATGGTGGTAGGCTTCACCAGCTAGCTTATAGTCTCCAATTGATAAGACATGCATTTTAAGGCCAAACTTAGCCAAGAAATCTTTGAGATAAAGGTCATAATAAGCATAGCCCCGCAACCACAAGCTCGCATTATTGGTATCCAGCATATAAATCTTGGGCGCTAATAAGGCCATTTGATAAGTCTGCTGGTCATAAGTTATGCCATAAGCAAGGACTTCCTTGTGCTTGGCCATTTCTTCGAATAAGGGACGGACTTCTTCAATTTGGGCTAAGCTTAAGTCCATACGGTCAACATTCAGGTAGACCCGCTCGATCTGTGGATCGTCCACTAAGTCTTCTAACTTAGCTAGGAAAGTATAATACGAGTCGTCTGCCTCCCTGGATATCAAAGAACTTGTCTGGTCTTCTTTCAAATCGTCTGTATCAATTACCACTTGTCTGACTGCCTTGGTCATCACTTCCTTAGTCGGTGAAGATTTAGCCTTCAGCTTCTTGTAAACGATCCCAGACAAGATTCCTAGTAAGGCAATAAAAATCACAGCCACTAGCAAACCTTCGATCAAGGCGCGAACAATAAACATGTCATCAGTCCTTTTTTACTTTAAAATTTACCACACCCTTCTCTGCAGCGATGAGGTGGATAGATTCATTGTATAACAGCTAGAAGGCAAAGGGAATATGATAGTTTTTTGTTATATTCTTATAGTTAAAGCTTTGGCCTAGTTAGCTTCTCCCTCAAACAGAAAAGAAGCTCCATCAATGGAACTTCTTCCTTATCTATATCCTACTTCATTGCTTAAACACATTATTCAACAGAAGTCGCAACCTCTCAAGAAGCTCGCTGTAATGCTATTTATGCTCTTTCTCCAACAAGGCCACTGCCTCCACATGCTGGGTATGGGGAAATTGGTCGACGAGTTGGATCTTGGCGAGTTCATAGCCATAGTCTCTGAGCCAGGCCATGTCACTAGCCAGGGTCTTGGGATTGCAGGAGACGTAGATGATCTTATCGGTGCCCAAGCGGCCAATCCGGCGCATGACCTTGCCCCCTGCCCCATTGCGGGGTGGGTCGAGAAGCAAGAGGTCGGCTTGACCCCAATCGTCTTCAATCTCGGTCAAGCCGCGCCGGGCATCGCGGGCCATGAAGTAGGTATTGTCAATCCCATTCTCCCGGGCATTACGCTTGGCGGATTCGATGGACTGGTCGACAATTTCAATACCTGCCAACGCCTTGGCCTGCTTGGCTAAGGGCAGGCTGAAGGTCCCCACCCCGCAGAAGAGGTCGATGACCAGGCTCTGGTCGCTTAGGTCTGCCCAATCAAGAACGAGGTCAATCATCCGCTGGGCCTGGCTAGGGTTGGGCTGGAAGAAGGTATCGAAGTAGAGGCGATAGTGGAAGCCGGCTAGTTCATCACGGATGTAGTCACGGCCAGCTAAGACAGTCACCTGGTCAGCCCCCATCTTATCGGCAATTTCAGTATTTTTAATCCACATCAGGCTCTTAACATCGGTGTAGGCCCCCATCCGCCAGATTAGGTCCGCTACAGCTTCGGGATACTGGCTGCTATCTTCCTTGGCGAATAAGGCCAGCATCACTTCCCCAGTCTTCTGGCCTTGGCGCAGAAGAAGTTGGCGGAGGAGCCCCTGCTTGGACTTCTTATCATAACCCGCTAGTCCCCAATGCTTCTGCCAAGCCTGGATTTCTTCCTTGAGTTGCATAAAGATTTCAGGAGCCAGGATGTTGTCCTGCCAGTCCACAATCTGGTACTGGTCGCCCTGGGCAAAAAATCCCAACGCTCCTTCCTTGGAAAAGCTCAGCTCGATCTTATTGCGGTAGTGGTAGGGATCGTCCATGCCCCAGACCTCCCCCACAAGGTCTGGATCAAAGCCTTGGTCTGCTAGATAGGTCTGGGCCATGGCCTGCTTAAAGGCCAATTGGTCCTCATAGGCCATAAATTCTAACGGCGCTCCACCCACTTGGGCCTGGTCAAGTTCATAGCCGCCAATTCGGCTCGGCGCAGCTTCCAGGATCCGGTCATAAGTTAAGCAAGCCCGGCGCCGTCCCCGAGCATTGGGAACGCTAATCAGGAGCCGGTCTCCGGGCAGGGCCTTGGGGATGCGGAGCTTTAACTTGCGTCCCTTGCCTTCATCTGTATCAGGAAAGCGATAAGTCGCCAGGCCCATCCCTTTATCATCCAGGGCCTTTACTTCCACTTCCAGTTGTTCAGTCGGATAATTTTTCTTAGTCATTAACAACCACCTTCTTTGCGCGTATTATAGAATAATTTTCTTCCAGTTAAGCATATTAAAAGTCTGGGTGCAAGGTTTTTCGCCAGCTTATAAGAGCTTATGCGTGGTTCTAGGCTATACTTATGATAGAATAGTCTTAACGATTATTTAAGAGATAGCCAATTTTCTTGGTAATTGACCATTAGCTAGGTTAAGGAGTTGATTTGATGCAGCACATTTTGGTTGGAGTCTCCGCATTTTGAGGCGTGTCGTCCGCCTCTTCCTGCCTAAGTATCAGTTTAATTGCGAAGATTTACCGAACCTTGATCAACCGACCATCTTCGTTTCCCACCACGAGAACCTCAAGGGCCCCCTGCGTCTGATGATCTGGACGCCAGTTTTCATGCGGCCTTGGGTCTTCGCCAAACTGACCCAATTCAAAAGCTGCTACAAGCACTTCAGCTCCTACACCTTCTATAAACGTTTTGGCCTGCCCCAAGTCCTAGCCAAATGCGTGGCCTGGCCTGCTGCCCGAATCAGCGTCTTCTTCCTCAAGAGCGCCCGGTCCATCCCTGTCTACCGGCAGAGTAAGAAGATCCGTCTGACTTTCAGAGAATCCGTGGCCAGTCTCCAAGCCGGCCAGCCCATCGCGATCTTCCCCGACATCGACTATCAAAATAGCGACCAAAGCATCGGGGAACTCTATGAGGGTTTCTTAACCATCGACCAGCTCTACTTTAAAAAGTATGGTCAGCGTATCCAATTCATCCCTCTAGTCGCCAATAAGCACAAGCAAGAATTTGAAATCGGCCGCCCCTTGCGCTTCACTGGTCGGATGAAGTTTCGCAAGGAGCGAGAACTGATGGCCCAGGCCCTCCAGGACGAACTCAATCGACTGGCTGATCCTTCCCTTGAACAGCTTGAAGAAAACGAAAGCCAACTCTCCGTAAAATAGGAGTTGGCTTTTTTAGTCTCTAAGTTTCTAAGGAGGAAGCCTGGAAGTGGTCGGGGAGGAAGAAGGCGCAGCGGTCGCTTGCTTGGGCGAGGTCCTTGAGACTCAGCTGGTAAGGCAAGGGATTGGTCCCGGAACGAACAGTTAGGGTCTGGCTCTGGCTGGCATAGACAGAACTATAGCGGGTAAAAGTTCCCTCATTTCGATTACCTGGTCGGATAAAGCCACGGGGGAGGGTCAAGGCAGACAGAACATCAAAGGCAGCTGCTTGTGCCTGGCCCTCTTCCTGGTTTGGAGGCGTCATCGCCTTTAGATAATAGGCCTTAATAAAGCGTGACTTGGGGTCATAGCCCCCTGGTAGGTCCTTGGCAGCATTGAAAGCTCGCAAGTCATCTACTGCTAAAGTCTTTTCTAAGGCCTTAAAATGCTTATCAATATCAGGTGAATTGGTCATTACCCCGTAAGGATTGACAGTCGCTTTTAAACGGCCACGATCAGGTTCTAAGACCAGGCAAGCCTGGCTGTCATCTGTGAACATATAATGGAAGTCGGGGCAGATGACCGCCTGTCCTTCTCGATCATGGTTGGCTAGGCAGAGCTGGTCCAGGTCGTCTAGGATTTCTGCAAGGGAGGCATAGTTGGCCAGGGCATAAGTCAAGAAGTGATAGCTCGACAGGTTCTTCTTGTCCGGCTGGGGAAGTTTAGAGAAGCGCGGCTTGGGACCTACAAATTCATTGGTGATGCCGATAAGTCCCTGGTCATTGATGCCTTCTTTTAGAGGATCCAAATCCCTAAAGCCAATCCCCAAACGGCGATAAGGCCCACAGTAAGTCCCTCCCTGGTAGAGGTCATCGGCAGCAGGATAGTCAGCTGGCTGGTAGATGATATTCCAAGGCACCGGCCCTTCCACATCCATGGTCCGGCCGAGCACCACCCCTTGGTCATAAGTCATCTGAATCCCTGTACACATCATAAGCCCCTCCCATCATTTTAGCTCTAAGCTATCATGAATCCCAGGTCGACTCAATCCATATGCTCATGCTTGACTCGGTCAATGAAGCGATAGAGGTCACTCTCCTTACGATAAATTAAGTAGCTGACAATCATCTGGATCCCCTGAACGATAAAGGCCAAAGCGAGGAGGTCAGGAAGGTAAAGGCTAAAATCCGGATGACCGACGAGGAGTAAGCCCAAAAGAATTCCCGCCAGAGATAAAAGGCTCCCCCAGATTGGAACCGGTGAGTCTTCGTAGCGAAGGCGGAAGAATTGGTAAGCACGGACCAAGCCCATTCCAAGCATCCAGCCCCCTAGGACATAGGGAAAAATTTGTTGGCTACCCTGGATATAGTCATAGATCCCCCAAATACAGGTCAAAATAGAAAAACACCCCGTCAGTAAGTTGCCATAATGGAGGTGCTTGCGGCCCGCCTGATAGAAATGGCGGAGGTCCCAAATGCCTGATAGGGCCGTTCCTAAGAGAAAGGCCACAGCAAAGATATGCAGGTCCTTATCCGGTTCTAAAAAGAGAAAAACGCCCATCATCATTAAGACACAGCCAATCAAAACACTAGCCAAAGACTGGTCCCTATTGAGTCGGTTGAGCCGTAAGTGGACCTCAGCTGAAAGTGACAGGGACTTATGCCGACTTTGAACTTGGTAGAGGCGGTCCTGGTGGAGGTCCTCCCAAATGAGTAACAAATCATTGATAGCTTTCACCATAAAACGGCGCTCCTCTGGTTCTAATTTTCGAGCCTCCGAATAGAGCCGGTTGATAAAGGTGCGGAAGTGTTCCGAAATATCGGTGAGGCGGAGGACCCCCGTATTATAGAGGGCATCGAATAAAAGCGTCAGCAACAATTCAATTTCCTCTGGCCCGTGCCATTTCATCCAGATATTAAGGGTTTCTTGGCTGAGCTGACTGGTCACAGTGGTCGATTCCACCCTTTTAAACTGGTCTCCCTCGATCTCCCAGAGTTGGAGGAGGTGTTGGAGGAGAGAAATTCCTCCGCTCTTAATAATCGTTGGTGCAGTCGCTGTGTGGAGGATAATCCCAATCAAGGAATCTTCCGGCAGGTACTCATAGACCTTAGACTGAATCCGCTTAAAACCTGCTTGCTCAAAAGTTTCCTCGTAGAAACCAGGCGAGTCCAAGACATATATTCCTTCAATCAATCCCTGGTCTGAAGCTGATTGTTGGATAGCAGCCGCCAAGGCCAGGTTACCACCTTTGGAATGCCCGGCTATGATGACCTGATCTTGATCGCCCTGGTCCATAACTTCTGTCAAGTAGCGGCCAGCTGCCTTTTGGGAGGGCATGGTCTTCTTATAGGCCAGCATGAAATTCTCCTGCCAGCCAACAATATGATTATCCGTCCCACGAAAGATGACTAATTTCTTATAGCCTGGTATCTCGACCATTAGAGCCGCAAACTGTACGGCCTTCTCTTGGTCTAAAAGACTTCGAAAGCCATAAAGGCGGACTTGGCGGAAGCGTTCGGTTTCCACCAAGGCATCAAGAACAGCATGACGCCCCTGGCTAATGAAATGCCAAATATCCCGGGTATTCGCTTGGTAGTTTTTGGCTAACCAAGCTTGGACCTGGCTTAAAGACACCCAGGCCTCCCCCGTCAAGTCAGCCGGCACCAAGTCATCCAGCTCTAAATTGGACAGCTCCGTTAAGGCTGCAATATCAACTTCATTGAGGGGCATGTCATCGAAAGTCTGGCTACTATGGGCCGCAATATAATCCACTAAACGCATTCAGACACCTCCTTAAAGCTTGGCTCTATTATAGCACGGGCCGGGCGAGACAAGAGGCACTCACACTCAGATACCATTAAAACTAAATCTTTTCTTTAACCCTTGCCTCTTAACTAAAAAAGCCATGCCAAGACAAGGCTCCAGATCTCAACTAGACATGGATTTGCCTCACTTGGCATGGTAATTGATTGTATTAAGCTTTTTCAGCGCGCAATTCTTTAACAAAGTTTTCAATCTTATCCATCGCCCGCTCCAGCTCTTTAATGGAATAAGCATAGGAAATCCGCAAGAAGCCGTCGCCTGATTCACCGAAGGCAGAACCAGGAACTACTGCGACCTTCTCTCGATCCAAGAGTTCTAGGGCAAATTCTTCACTGGTCAAGCCGAATTCGCGAATGTCTGGGAAGGTGTAGAAGGCCCCTTCTGGTACGAAGCAAGGTAGGCCCATTTCACGATAGCGACTCATAAGGAAGTTACGCCGCTCCAAGTAATCATCCCGCATATCGGCAACCTCATCATCGCACTCCTTGAGAGCGGTAATCCCCGCATATTGCGAAGTGGTTGGTGCTGCCATGATGGTGTATTGGTGGACCTTAAGCATCTGTTCCGTGATTTCTTTAGGAGCGCAGACATAGCCCAAGCGCCAACCGGTCATAGAGAAGGCCTTAGCAAAACCATTGATATAGACGGTCCGCTCCTTCATACCCGGAATCGAGGCGATCGAGGTATAAGGCTCATCGGCATACCAAATTTCAGAATAGATTTCATCAGTAATACAATAAAGATCGTGATCCTTAATCACCTGAGCCAGGGCTTCAATGTCCTCTCTTAAGCAGACCGCCCCAGTCGGATTATTCGGATAATTTAAGATAATGGCCTTGGTCTTATCCGTAATGGCTGCTTCGAGTTGTTCGGCTTGCATGACGAACTTGTCCTCTGCCTTCAAGCGGACGGGGACAGGCACCCCACCAGCCAGTTGAACCGAAGGCAGGTAGGAAACATAGCTAGGGTCCATCACGATGACCTCATCACCTGGATTAATCAGAACCCGGCAGGCCAAGTCAATGGCTTCACTCCCACCAATAGTGACAATCTGTTCCTCCTCTGGGTCATAGTGGAGGCCGTAGTGGCGGTCAATGTATTTGGCAATTTCTTTGCGCAGTTCGATCAGACCCGCATTAGCCGTATAGAAGGTCCGACCTTGGCGCAGGCTCTTAATGGCCGCTTGGCGGACCGTCCAAGGCGTATCGAAGTCTGGCTCCCCAACACCTAGTGAAATGACCCCTGGCACTTCATTCGCGACGTTGAAGAAGCGACGAATACCAGAAGGTGCCATATCAAGGACGGTTTGGTTGAGGCTTTTTGTCATTGAGAGATCACCAACCGTTCCCCATCTTTTAACTTACTCTCAAAAATGGTGCCGTGGTCCTTGTAACGGTTCATCACGATATGGGTCGCCGTACCGGAAACCTCATCGATTGAGGCTAACTTATTAACAAAGCGTGAAATTTGTTGCATTGGTGCCCGCTTGGTTAAGAGCATATAATCGTAGGCCCCGCTGGTTAAGTAGAGGGCTTCCACTTCCTTGAAGCGGTACATCATTTCCGCCACTTCTTCATAAGAGGCTCCCTTGTGTAAGTTAACCGAAACTTCAATCATCGCTGAGACATAGTCACTCTCTGTGGCATCCCAGTTAATCATGGTCTTATAGCCAGAAATAATACCTAACTCTTCTAATTCCGCAATGGTAGCTGATACAGTTTCCACATCTTCTTCCAACGCATTGGCGAGTGCCTTATGAGAAATATGGGCATCATCTTCAATGTAACGAAGAAGACGGTATTGCTTCTTGTGATCCATGTGCAGACTTCCTCCTTTATGGTATGATAGACTTACAATTTGGATGGTCAGTTTGGCCATCTCTTATTGGATACCTACATTTTACCACACTTTGATCCGGCTTTTACTCGAATCAAGTTGGAATATGCTCTGGAGGAGAAAATTTATGAAAAAACGAAACTTTTTGGCCCTGTTGGCTCTCCTAGCCCTCTGCCTCTTCGGTTGCAAGCAGGAAAGCGAAACGGAAACAGACCAACCTTATGCCAAGAACGAGGCCCAAACGGAAAGGCAGGCCCCAAAATACTATATCGACCCCACCACCTACAGCGTCCGCCCTATTGGCGATGCCGACCCCAATGTTGTCCTCTTGACCTTTGACGATGTCCCCCGTCCCCTTCCGACCAGTAATGCGCCAACCATTGCCAAGCACTTGGAAGATGCCGGCGTAAAAGGCCTCTTCTTCGCTAACGGCATGTACCTGGAAGACCAAGAAGGACGCGATATTATGAAAGCTATTGCGGATAAGGGCCATGTGGTGGGGAACCACACCCAAACCCATGCCAATCTCAACGACCTGACAGCCGAACAGACCCGTGAAGAAATCCAGGCGACCAACCAAGCTGTCGAAGAGGCTACAGGACAAAAAGTCCACTTCTTCCGCCCGCCCTTTGGCTCCACCAATGCTGCGGTCGATGGCCTCATGGAAGAATTCGGCATGCTGCCCATGAACTGGTCCTTTGGCTACGACTGGGTGGCCGACTACCAGGACGCTGAGGCTCTCACCAAGCAAACCTTAGAATCAGAATTCTTACAGCCGGGCGCTAATATCCTCATGCATGATACCCAATGGACAGCTGAAGCCCTGCCTGCTATCATTCAGGGTTTGAAGGACCAAGGCTATCAAATCGTTGACCCTAATGAGATTGCCCGTCCAGAAGAGATGAAGGACTTAGGCCTTTAGACTTTTTTAGGAAGAATTTAAGCAAAAGCTAAAAGCCCCAACCGCTAAACGTGCTATAATGTAGTCAAAATTGTGAAAGTAGGTTATACAAATGAAAGCATTATTGAAGAAAGTGGCCCTCGGTGCAAGCCTGGCTGTGCTCAGCTTGAACTTGGTGCCCACTGTACTTGCTGATAAGATCCAAATTAATCCCATGTTTACCTATGGGGAGAGCTTAAACCAAAGCCAATACCAAGAAACTAAGCAGGCCCTGGGTGTCCAAGATGGGGCCAAAGAAATTCAAGTGAATATTAATGAATTGAATGGTCTCCTACAAGACAACTACCCTTATCGCCAGGTTTACTCTTCGGCTTATATCACTCCAGCCAAGAACAATGGGGATGTTACCGTCGAAATTGTCACCCCCAAAACTATTACGGCCATTACCCCAATCCAGTATGAGAATGCAGCCCTAACAGCCGGAGCTGTTGATGTAGATATCAAGGTAGCTTCAGCTGTTCCCGTTGATGGGTCGGGTGCCCTAGCTGGTGTTTACAAGGCCTTCCAGGACGCTGGTTACCAATTAAACAACCAGGCTGTCAGCGTCGCCCAAGATGAGTTAACCACTACTTCCAAGATCAACGAAGAAAACCAAGGCAAGGAAGGCTTCTCTGACGAGGCTATGAATGCTGCCATTGCTGAAATCAAGACTGAGATCCAAAAAGCTAAGGATGAAAACAATGGCCAAATTGACAGTCAACAAATCCAAGTGATCGTCAACAATATTATCAACAACTATAATTTAAATGAAGTTATTTCGGAAGAGAATAAGCAATCCATCATTAACCTGATGCAACAATTTAGCCAGATTGAACTGACCCAGGAACAAAAGGATGCCATCAATCAATTTGGCCAGGACCTCTTGAAGAACGGGGACCAAATTATCCAAAATGCCAAGTCTGCTTGGGATAATGCGGATAAGGAACAATTAGCCCAGGATGCTCAAAGTATCTGGGACCAGATTGTTGCCTTTGTTAAGAGCTTCTTCTCTAATTCGGAAGAAGCCCCAGCAAGCGCTGACCAACACAATTAATCAAACTCAAAAAGCTCGTTTCTCTTTTTTGAGAGACGAGCTTTTCTTGTGTTGAGCTTTATTTATGGTAGGGCTGTTGGTTTTGGATGCGGAAGCTGCGGTAAATTTGTTCCACCAAGACCAAACGCATGAGTTGGTGGGGCAGGGTTAAACGGCCGAAGCTGAGGTTTAAATCGGCTCGGCGACGGACGGCTTGGCTAGTCCCAACTGATCCTCCAATTACATAAACAAAGCTGCTCTTGCCATGGGTCATGGCATTCTGTAATTTCTTTGCCAAGCCTTCCGAATCCAATAAGTCGCCGTCGAGAGCCAAATGGACCACATAGTCATCGGCTTTGATCTTGGCTAGGATGCGCTCTCCTTCCTTATTGCGAACTAGGTCGAGCTCAGCTTCTGAACCTTCTTCTGGGGTCGCTTCATCCTTAACTTCGATCACCTCGAACTTACAATAAGCCTGGAGACGTTTGGCATATTCCGCAATCCCCTGCTTGAGGTATTTTTCCTTTAATTTACCAACAACAATCAATTTTACTTGCATGCTAATCCATCCATTCTATGCAAAATCAGTCAGTGAATAGGTCATTTTTATCTTTTAGCTAAACTTTACTTTATTTTTCTGTCTAAAGCCGCTAATATAATATCATTTCCGCCAAGCTTTTGGCTATTCTCAATGCTTAAAAGGAGTAACATATCTTATGCTTCAATTCTTGAATAAGCTCGGCAGTTCGCAAAAAATTGCTTTGAGCTTCTTAGTGGTGATCCTTATTGGCTCGGTCTTGTTGAGCCTGCCGATCTGCCAAACAGCGAGTTCCCAAGCGACTTATTGGGACAACCTCTTTATTTCGGTTTCAGCCGTCTGTGTAACGGGGCTCTGGACCCAATCCATCCACGATTCCTACAATCTACTCGGACAAATCGTCATGATGGGCCTCATTCAAACAGGGGGGCTGGGGCTCATGACACTCATCAGTATCGTCTACCACCGTCTCGGTCAACGCTTAGATATCCGCAACCAGATGGCGACGGGCGATGCCCTCAACCACTCGGAACTGGATGATCTTTCCGCCTTCCTGAGTCGGATTCTCAAGTACAGCCTCGTCATCGAAGGCATCGGAGCTCTTTTGCTCACAAGCTTCTTCGTTCCCCGCTTTGGCCTAGCTAGGGGGCTCTTCCACAGTCTCTTCACAGCCGTTTCAGCCTTCTGTAATGCTGGCTTCGACCTGATGGGGAATAACAGCCTGCTCGACTATCAAACCGCCCCCGTCTTGAATCTGACCATTATGGCTCTGATCATCCTAGGTGGCATCGGTTTTAGCGTCTGGTTCGATGTCAGCCAGCAGCTCCGACGCTTCTACCATGAGAAGAAGCGGATTAAGTTCTCCTACTTCATCAAGCACCTCCGTCCCCATACGAAATTAGTGCTGGGCCTGACTGTCCTCCTTATCGTCCTTGGCACCCTGCTCTTCCTCCTGGTTGAGTGGTCCAACCCCAATACCTTGGGGCCCTTAAATCCCTTGAACAAGCTCTTAGTTTCCTGCTTTCAAACGGTAACTATGCGGACGGCGGGCTTCGCTAGCGTAGACTACAGCCAAAGCCATCCGGTCAGCTTGCTTATCTTTATCCTGACCATGTTTATCGGGGGTGGCGCTGGCGGGACAGCTGGTGGTTTGAAGGTCACTACCTTCGCCTTAACCCTCATGCTCGCTTTGAAAGAAATTCGCCAGTCTAAGTATGTGAGCTTCGACCACCATACCATTCCAGATTCCACTGTGCGTAAGGCCTTTGCCATTGCCTTAATGTATGCGGCCCTCCTCTTCACAGGAAGCGCCTTACTCTTAACTTTTGACCCTCAAGTACCCTATCTCCATCTGCTTTTTGAAGCCATTTCGGCCCTAGCGACGGTCGGTGTCTCCTGTAACTTGACCCCTAGCCTGTCCATGGCCAGCCAGGGCACCCTCATGCTCTTAATGTATATCGGACGGATCGGCCCCATGACCCTCTTCTTAGTCTTACTAGGACACAAACGTCAGAAAATAGATATTCAGTACGCAAAAACAAATATTATTATAGGATAGGTGAATAGAATGAGTAAAAAAAATCGTGTTGTCGGCATCCTGGGCCTGGGTCTTTTCGGCTCTGCCCTTGCCAAGTCTCTCTCCCACAATGGCATTGATATTATTGCCTGTGACCGGGATGAAAAAATTGTTAATGCCCTGGAAAATGACCTAGCTATCGCTTCAATTGGCGACTTTACCGACTTAGACTTTATGCGCGAAAGCGGCTTTGGCAATTGCGATGTGATTGTCATTGCCACAGGGAGCGATTTAGAGTCCTGTGTTCTCGGTGTGATCAACGCCCGTGAACTCGGCATTGAAACCATCATCTGTAAGGCCAAAAACCAATCCGCCGCTAAGGTCCTCGACGCCCTGAAGGTCAACCGGGTGGTCCTGCCTGAGATTGAATCCGGCGAGCATATCGCCGATGTCTTGAGCCGCAATTCCCTAGAAGACATGATCAAGCTCGACAGCGAAACAGCCATCGTTGAATTCCGGGTCCCACAAAAGTGGTTGGGACATACGGTCGATGAGCTCGACCTCCGCCGCCACTATGATATCAATATCATCGGTTTGCGTAAACAGATCAAAGAAACCCTGAATACCAAGTTCGATCCCGATTACCACTTTGGCCCCGATGACTTAGTCGTCGCCGTCGTCAACCGCGACCGCTTCGAACAAATCGACTACTTGGAGAAGCTTTAAAAACTTTTCTTGACTATCCCTACACCTGCGGACACTGCTTAAGCAGTTTCTGCAGGTGTTTTTGTTTTTATTATAACAGTTCCTTGGAACAGACCAACTTATCCACAACCTTATCAACAATTCCACAAGGCAAAAGCCTAATTTCTCCCCATTCTGAATCATCCTAGCCCCTTTAGCTGTTATATTTTTATTTTTTCTACACAATACAATTCACAAGTATATCCCCATAACGGATGGTTTTCCACTGCTTTCACCCTATCTATACACAGGCCTGTGCATAACTTTCCCACATCTTTATACACAAGTTCCCAATTTAGGACAGAAAAAAACCTTAAACAACAGCTTTAGCCTGTGTTTAAGGTTTAATCATTAACTTGGTGTTTCATTGGAAGACTGGGCTTCGAGTTGAACTTTAACTTCCACTGGCCGACCTTCGCGGTAGACTTCTACAGTTACAGTAGCCGTTGGGTCCGTGCTGTAAAGTTTTTGACGGAGTTCGACCGTAGAATTAACCGCTTCACCATTGAATTTAGTAATCACATCATAAGGCTTGAGCCCTGCCTTGGAAGCTGGTGTGTTGGAAATAACATCCATAATCACGACACCGTTTTCAACTTCTTTTGGTAGCTTGAGCAGGTTTTCTTGTTGGTCTAATGGGATCCGACGCAGGTCGGTCATTTGTACCCCAAATTTAGGGCGAATGACCTTCCCATTTTCTTCTAACTGGGCGATAATTTCTTGGACTTCATGGCTTGGAATAGCGAAGCCCATGCCTTCAACATTGGCAGTAGAGATCTTCATGGAATTGATCCCGATAAGTTGGCCAGCTGAATTAACTAGGGCCCCACCCGAGTTCCCAGGATTGATAGCGGCATCCGTCTGAATGGCATTGACCTGCCAATCAGCACTCCCATCTTGGTCCAAGTCCACAGGTACCTGGCGGTCAAGACCTGAAATAATACCGTAAGTCACCGTTGAGGCAAAATCTGAGCCGAGTGGAGAACCGATGGCAATGGCTGGTTCCCCTACCGATAGGGCGCGTGAATCTCCAAATTGTGCGACTGTATGCGCATATTCAGCTGGAATCGACAAGACAGCTAAGTCGGTAAACTTATCGGCCCCGACTAATTTAGCTGGAACTTGCTCCCCTTCACTGGTAATAATTTCAATCGCATCCTGGCCATCGATGACATGGTTATTGGTCACGATATAAGCTCGATCGCCTTCCACTTTATAGATGACCCCTGAGCCCTCAGAGGCTGTCGTATATTGTTCTTCGGGAGTTTGGGCGGATTGGCTACCTGGATTCTTAAAACCAAAAAGATCATAAAGTTCACTATTTGAAGTATCCGCCAGATTAACGACAGAAACAACAGAACCTTTGACCTTGTCGACAATAGCGGAAACATCGGTCGTTATATTGACTGACGCTTCTTCTTGGGTCCCACTTGCTTTACTGGCTTGTCCCTGATCTTTCTTAGCTAATTCCTTATGAACAATCTCTTCTACCTCGTCCTGTGAAGTCACTTGATTGAAGGCGCCACTCGCATAGCCGACACCTCCGACTAAGCTTGCGCCAATTAAGCCTCCCACGATAGCTGGTGTCCATATTTTCTTAAGTGATGATTTATTTTGATTTTCCTCAGGCATTTAGCTACCCCCCTAACTCTCATTTTTTGCTTTATTGTAGGTGATAATTATGAAATCTTTGTGAAATTTATTATGGCTATTTTATAAAGTCAATAAGTCGCTTGCCTCATCGGAATGGGTATTGTGGATGAGGAATTGGTCATTGACCCCCAAATCATGGTCCCTTAGAACAGAAGTCACTGTCTGCATGGCCAGTTCGGGTAAGTTATTATCCTTGGAAAGATGGCCTAGGTAAACATGCTGGGTCTTATCCCCGATCATTTCGGACAAGGCTTCAGCTCCCGCTTCATTAGACAAGTGGCCACTATCGCTTAAGATCCGCTGTTTCAAATGCCAAGGATAGCGTCCCATCCTCAGCATATCGGTATCGTGGTTACTCTCCATCAGATAAGCATCGCAATTCCGCAAGAAGCCGCGTTGGCGGTCGCTGACATAGCCAAGGTCAGTCATCATCGCAAATTGCTTATTGTCCTTCTGGAAGGCATAGAATTGGGCCTGGGCCGCATCATGACTCACCCCAAAGCTCGCCACATCCAAATCCCCGAAAGTCAAAAGCTCCCCTGGCTCCATCACGAAGCGCTGCTCGAGAGGAATCTTCCCACACTTGTCGCCAATGGCTAGCCAGGTCTCTTCATTAGCATAGATCGCCAGCTTATAGCGGCGGGCTAAGACCCCCAGTCCCTTGATATGGTCACTGTGCTCATGGGTCACAAAGATCGCATCTATATTATGCATGGACCGGCCGATACTGGCCATTAATTGTTCAATCTTCTTCCCGCTCAGACCGGCATCAACGAGAATTTCACGCTGGGGAGTCTGGACATAGGTCACGTTCCCGGAGCTGCCACTGGCTAACATCGAAATCCGCATTGAAAAATCTTCTGAACTCATCATAACATCCCTTCTCAGTGATAATGACTAAGTAAGCCCTATAAAAAAGTCAGGGCAGACGTCAGTTTTAAGGAGTGCTTATGGTCCCGCTCTCCTCCACTCGGTCTCCCCTGAATGGTTCTCGCTTTATTTCCAAATCATATCACTTAATTTTTTATCGTACAGGACGTCCGGCCAGTTCTGAAGCTGGCGCGATAAACGTCCGCTAGCTACTAGTTTATTATAGTACAAAGCATTGGTCCCTGTAAACCAAGAGAGCAAGTAAAGCTGGCTTAGCTCTCTTTCGGATCGATTAATCTCTTGGTCAGTCCATTCCTTTTGGGTTAAATAATGGACTAATTTTTTGATGGCACGCCGCTTAGAGAGAGCCTGGGGTGTATAGATCGGCAAAGCGCGCCGGTAGAAAACCAGAGCCAAGACCAGACAAAGGCCGTAGACGATGAGGGCCCCATAAGAGGTATCCATCTCCAACATCAAGAGAAGGGCAGCTAGTGTTGCTGCCATAGCTAAGATTAAATAGCCCACAAGCAGGAGCCGGTACCACTTATTGCGGCGAGAGACGGGGAAAGACTTGGCTTTTACTCTCTTAAAGGCTTTAGTCTGGGCTTTGGCTAAGGAGCCTTTAAGGGACTTGTCAGCTAATAAATCGGAAACATAAAAGCTTTGCCCCTCACCTAACTTTTGCCCTGCAGTCAACAAGGCCTGGTCCTGGCCCCTGGTGGCCTGGTCAGCTTGGCGAACAACTAATAAGTCCACTTTTTTCTTGCCAGATGGAGCTTGGGCCACTAGATCTATCAAGCCATCCTGGTACAAGCTAAAGAGGCTGCCATAAAAGCGCTCCTTAGACCTTGCTTTAGTGTTCAAAGCCAAGACTTGGTAGGGATGGACCTGGTCTAAAGCCAAATGGCTAGCCGGTGCTGTTTGGGCTAAACGGTGCTTATCCCGGCCTAGGAAATAAGCTAGAATAATTAAGAGGATGGCCAAGAGAACTGCCATACCCCAAATAAAGACTGACTGGCGTCTGAGCTTGCTGGCTCTTTGCGCGGCTTCTTGGTCCATCTCTTGAACAATAGACTGGCCCTTGCTTTCAGGGCCAACTGTCGGATTGTTGGCCAAGACTTGAGAAGGAATATAGGCTTCCAGAAGAATGCTATCGCCCGCTCCCTTATCCCGGACTTGGATCTCTAACTCCTGGTCATTGACCCAGCGCCAGTGGGTCTTCTGCTGGGGAGTCGTTAAGATCTGAGCATCCTGGGCCTTGATGGGCTTAGGAAATTTCAAGCGGATACGGGCTTCGTCCACAGTCCCAGGTGCTGATAGGAGGGGCAAGCTCAAGATCGCATAGTTGCCATAGTTCGTCCAAGTTCGGTTGATGGTGGACTGGTAGCGGGCAATCTGCTGACTGTCGCTCATCTTGTTGAAGACATTGACCTGGAGCATGCTATCATCCTGTTGGGCAAAGAAGGTGCCAACCTCGTGGGAATCGCTCAAAGCAAAGGGAAAGGCGGACTTGGCATCGGCACTCCGCATGTCAATCTTCAAAGTCTCCACTTCCCCCACATCGCCTAGGGCAATTTGGTGGCGGAGCTGGTCCACTTGACCTTGGATATCATAAGTGATTACTTCATTTTGTTTAATCACGCCATGTTCATCCGTTGCCAGTTCGACTTGATAATCTGTAATTTTCAGCTCCTTAGCTTGAGCGGGGCCAGCCAGGAAGAGCCCTAAGCATAAAACTAAGAAGCTAAAGCCTATTTTGAGATAAGTTTTGATCATGGCTGCTCCTTCCTAGGTCCCGGTATTGGTGGTCTGCGGTTGAATAATTGTTCCATTGATACCATCCACATATTCTGTTTCAATTTCATCATCATTGTGTCTAATATAGATAGTCCAAATGGGTTTGTACATATGAAGCTGGTCTAAGGCTAAGCTGGTCCGGTAGCCAATCTTAACCTTAACTACCGTTGCCTTATTGGGAATCTCATCATTGAGGTAGAGGTTCTCAATGGCTTGCTTCTCAGAAATTAAGGGGCGGTCTTCGCCCTGGACTTGGGTCTCCCCAGCATAACTCTGCTCATAGGCGTCGACTTCCTGCTTGTCATTAAGGTGGAAGATCAAGTCCCCGGTCCCATCAATAATACCGTGACCGTCATAGGCTTCTTGGTAGTAGGTAATGGTCGACTTGCGGGGATTATAATAGGCGAACTGGTAATCTTTGCCATTTAAAAGCTGCGAGCTGTCCTTAAAGTCATTGATTTCTTTAAAATCACTGACAGACCAGGAATCTTCTGCCGTTCCTTTTTGGAGACTAGCGACCGGAATAGGCCGGTCTAATTTACTAAAGAGCCGGCCCTTGGAATCCACCGTGACTTCCTGGTCCGTTAACTTCTCAGCCTCTTCCTGCCAGGCTTCTAAGTCTAATTGGCCAGCAACGAAAGGCAATTCTCCCGTCTCATCTGATACCGAGGTTTCTGTTAGCTCTTCCAGATTCATTTCCTTCTGCACGCTAGGGGCTGTGGACCGGTTATAGTCATTGAGAAAGTAAACGGAATTCTTTCCCACAAAGATATTCAATAAGAAAAGATCTAAAATTAAGAAAGCCACAATGAGTATGTACTGTATACGTCTAAAATCCATGACTTTCCTCCTAATCTTCTTGTTCTTGATCAAGCGAAATATCTTCAGATTCTTCGCCAGTTTCGCGGTCCTTGTGATCGGTGAGTCCCTGCATATTGATATTTTCTTTAGTGTCTAGGTGGATGGTCTGGAGGTCCTTGTACTTGGACATATCCACCAAGTTATCCAACATATGCCAGCGCCCCTTCAGCTTGACATGCCAGCTAGGCACCAGTTCCACCAGGGCGTTGGACTTATCGCTTCTCACCCAGCGGTAGCCGAGTTGGATCATATCAATCTCCTGGGTCGAATAGTTATTCTCTGCCAGTATTCTAACAACATCCTTGCCGCTCATTAGGCGGACGGGTGCCGACAAGGGCGTCACAGGCGTTTGAATAGTCAAAGCTGACAAGTTCAGTCCTAGTAAGCCCTGGTCAGAGATCTTCAGCTTGATCTTCGACACATTGTGGGGCCCGAAGACAGGGAGGCCCGCAATAAATTTACGGAAGACGATCTGCTGGCTTTGCCCACTAAAGTCCGTAAACTTCCAAGAATCATAGGCAGGTTGGAAGTCTTTTAGCAAGTTAAAGCTCTCTTGGATGGCTTCATCCTGCTGAAGGGCTTCCCCATCGCTACCGTCACTCGCATAGACCAATTCCAGGGTATTATTGTCCAGAAGCAGGCTCTTACCATCGGAAAAATAGCGGGAATAGTTAGCATCACTATAATCATGAATATTCTCCGGTGAAGGAAAGAGCTTGTTCAAGTAAAAATTAATCGGTTGCCGCTCAACCATATAAGTCAGGATATCCAATTCTTGAGCTTCCTTGCTTAAATAGATGCGCCCTTCTCGGCACTCAAAGGGTTGGACGGCATAAAAAGTCGACTTATCTTGGTTGAGCTGGTCTTGGATAGTTTGAATGGGGCCTTCTTCTTGGGCCTCCACAGTAAAAGCTTTGTCGTTTTTTTCACTCAATAAATAAATTTTGGGATCGTCGACTGTCATAATAATCCGGTCAAAGACATAATCGCGGTGGGATTTATCGAGTTCGGGCGCCCCTTTAAGCAAGAAGGCCATGGGGATTTCATCCGAGAATTCAAATTCCACAAAATTTTTCTTATCGATGGCTTGGCGGAGGTCTTCCGACTCTTCTTTGATCTTCCCAGCATCAATGGTCTTCGACAAATCAAAGAGGGGCTGGGTCAGCTGCTTAATCAGGTCGGGATTGAAAGATTTCACATAGCCTTCTTCCTTGTCGTGACGCACCACAGACTTAGGCGAGAAGACAACCTGTAAGGGAGCTGAACTGGGCTGGGTCACATTGAGTGTCCCAGTAGCCACCTGCTGTTGGTCTTGGTCTTTATTTTGCCCAAAGCCTGGGAAGGCATTGAAGACCCGAAAAGTCGGACTAAAGATAGCAAAAGTTGCTAAGAGGCTAAAGGCAACGAGCAAGATCAAAATGATATTAACAAAACGTCCCCAATGTTTTCTCATTCGCCCCACTCATCCTCTCCATAGAATTCAACATAAGGGAGACTGACAAAGAAGGTCGACCCCTTATTCTCAATACTGTTGACCCAAATGCGGCCATGGTGCATCTCAATCACTTCCTTGGCGATGGCTAAGCCCAGACCAGTCCCACCTTGGGCCCTAGACCTGGCCTTATCTACCCGGTAGAAGCGGTCAAAAAGATGAGGAATGCTCTTCTGTGGCACGCCCAAACCTTGGTCCTGGACACTGAGGGTGACTTCATTGTGGGTCGACATCAGTCGGACCGTAATCGTTCCGCCATCCGGTGAATACTTAATGGCATTATTAATAATATTATCAATGACCTGAGTCATTCGGTCCTGGTCAATCTCGACAAAGTAATCATCCCCTGTCAATTCACGGACAATGGTAAAGGAACGGTCAGTCCCAAATTGCCCAGACTGCATCATCATATCGAAACGGTCGAGGACATGGGAGACCAGGGCCGTAAAAGAAACCAGTTCAAAGTTCAATTGCTCCTTACCCGAATCCATATTAGATAGGTGGAGGAGGTCGCCAATCATCCGGATCATCCGGTCGGTTTCGTTTTGGATAACGCCCAAAAATTCTACCGCCAGGTCTTGGTCAGCTATCGCCCCATCTGCCAATGCTTCACTATAAGACCGCACACTGGTCAAAGGTGTTCGCAATTCATGGGAAACATTGGAAACAAATTGCCGACGGTCACACTCAATCTTTTCCCGTTCGGTAACATCTGTCAAAACCCAGACTAGTCCAGAGATAAAGCCACTGTCCCGCTGGATGATCGAATACTCACCCTTGATCACCGATTCTTGGTCAGGGGTGGACATATCGATTAGAATCTCGTCATTACTATCAAAGAGTTTACGGAAAGTATAGCGGTCCTGTAATTTGAGGACTTCCATAATGGAGTGCCCCATCACTTCCTCTTCTGAGGCTGAGATAAAGTCCAGGGCCTTACGGTTGGTTAGGATAATTCGCCCCCGCCGGTCCGTTGCCATTACCCCATCGGTCATGTGCTTGAGCACCGAATCCAGACGCTGGCGCTCCGACTCAGTAGACTCTTGAGCTTCCTTAACGCGGACAGACAGGTAGTTGATGGACTCCGCAAGATTGCCGATTTCATCATCACTATAAACTTGTACTTGACCATTGAAGTCCCCATCCGCAATTTTTTCGGCTTGGTCCTTCATGGCCTTGAGCGGGCGGGTAATCCCAGTTGAAATTAAGAAGGCCAAGACAATAGTAAATAAGAGGGAAACAGCCGATGAGGTCAAATAGATGATAATAATGTTTTGAATTTGCCGGTAAACGCTCTCAATATTGACCCGCAGATTTAATACGCCGACCAATTGCCCTGAGGAATCCGAAGATAGGATAGGCGCCACATACTGTTTCACCCGGATATTCTGCTCGGTATCATAAATTTCACGCGAAGAAGCTGTATTATTGTAGAGAGTCTGGTCGATATCCTCCCTGGTCACCCGTTGACCCAAGTGCGCCTGACTGTTGGGGCTGGAGCTCGCCACCAAAAAACCATTGCGGTCCAAAATCTGAGACTCCAGGATATTATTAGAATTGAAGCGGTGAAAGATCGTATTTAGACGGTCCGCCTTCTCCCGGTTATCCAAGTTGTCATCATCCAATATGGGCCGGGCAGATTCCTCCAAGAAGCTCATCTGCACACTAACCTGCTCATCAAAAGAAGCTAGCATTTCAGATTCGAGCTGCTTGATAAAATAAGCCCCAATAATTTGGAGCGAGAGGAGCACCACAAGGATAAAGATCATCGGAATCTTAAAGAGGACCGATTTATAAAATGGGATGCCTTTCTTCGCCATGGCCTACTCCTGATTGAGGTCTTGGATGAAGTAACCGACGCCCCGTCTAGTCATCAAAATTTCAGGATGGGAAGGTGACGTTTCAATTTTTTCCCGGAGTCGGCGGACTGTAACATCCACGGTGCGCACATCCCCGAAGTAGTCATAGCCCCAAACAGTTTGCAGGAGGTGCTCCCGGGTCATCACTTGACCAATATGGCGGGCTAAGTAGTGGAGAAGTTCGAATTCACGGTGGGTCAACTCAATATCTTCCCCATTCTTAGACACCATATAGGCCTCTTCATGGATGACCAAGTCACCTACTTCAATGTTGTGGGTCTTTTCCTCCTTAGCTTCCGGTTCAGCTGCAATAGCTGAACGACGTAGGTTAGCCTTGACACGGGCAGAAAGTTCTCGGTTGGAAAAGGGTTTGGTCACATAGTCATCCGCGCCCATTTCAAGGCCTAGCACCTTGTCAATTTCATCGCTCTTAGCCGTCAGCATAATGATAGGAACTTGGCTCTCCTTGCGAATTTCCCGGCAAACCTCAATCCCATCTTTCTTAGGCAGCATAAGGTCCAATAAGATCAAGTCTGGTTCATATTCTTCAAAGTAATCCAAAGCCATCTCACCATCTGAGGCGACATAGGTCTCATAGCCTTCTTTTTCTAAATTATATTTGATGATATCAGAAATGGCTTTTTCATCATCAACGATTAACACCTTTTTCATGTTTGCACTCCTTTAATTCATGAATTAACAGACGATTCAAGCGCTTTTTTCATTAATCTATTATACCTTGAGCCCAGCTAAAGTTCAATTCTTCACCCGGAGCCAAGGACTCTCCTCCCATGATAGCACAAAAAAAGTCCATCGGGTGACTTGGCAGATGCCAGCCGATGGACTATACATAGAAAAAAGTCGAGCGGGGTAGGTCTCGACTTTTTTGATTTAAATCTTATTGATAAGCTTGCATGCTTACTGCGAAATGTGGTGCAAAGTATTGAACGTTAGATTCTGTTACGGTTTGGCCTGGAGCAGGTGCGTGGATGTAGCCCCCTTGGCTGTCAGTAGCAAGCGCTACGTGGTAACTAGAACCATGGTTCCCCCAGAAGTAAAGGTCGCCAGCTTGAGCTTGGCTAACAGCGATAGTTGGACCAGCTGATTCTTGAGGAACTGTCCAGCCACCAATGTCTTGGCCAGTTGCTTCACGGTAAACATAGTTAGTGAAACCTGAGCAGTCAAAGCCATTAGGTGTCTTACCGCCCCATACATAAGGAACACCAGTGTATTGACGAGCAGTTGCTACGACATTTTGGTTCCCTTGCTTATTTTGTTGGGCTTGTTGTTGCTGTTGTTGTTGAGCTTGAGCAGCTTCCTGTTGACGTTGAGCTTCAGCTTGTTGAGCCTCTTGTTGACGTTGAGCTTCGGCTGCTTGAGCTTCTTGTTGACGCTGAGCTTCGGCTGCTTGAGCTTCTTGTTGACGTTGAGCTTCAGCCGCTTGAGCTTCTTGTTGGCGTTGAGCTTCGGCTGCTTGGGCTTCTTCTTGGGCCTTAGCTTCAGCTATTTGAGCTTCAGTTTGAGCCTTTTCTTGGTTATGGCTTGCTGGTTGGGCAACTACTTCTTCTTGAGCTACTTGGTTAGCAGGTTGAGCCACAACTTCTTCTTTAGCAGGTTGATCGATCACAATTGCTTCAGCGTCTTCTGGAGCAGTTTGGTAAGCGGCTACTGGAGCTTCTTCTGCTTCAGGATAAAGTACAAGAACTTGGCCAGCGTAAATAAAGTCGCTAGATAAACCATTTAAGGCACGCAAGTTTTCAACGCTTGTTCCTGCAGCTTGAGCAATTGCTGGAAGGGTATCCCCTGCCTTAACAGTATAGGTATTGCCGTTAATTGTAATCACATGAGCTTCTTTTTCAACAACAGGAGCTTCTGTAGCTACTGTGTCAGCCACTACTTTACCGTTTTCTGCTTGGTCAGCTTGGGTATTTTGAGCTGCTTCAACTTGACCCTTAACCTTTAATTGCTGACCAACTAAGATGAGGTCCCCGCTGATTTGGTTTAATTGACGGAGAGCGTCAGCTGTTGTATTAAACTTAGCTGCGATTTGGTTTAAGGTGTCACCAGCTTGAACGTGGTAAACAGCATCGGCAGCTTGACTAGCAGCTTGGCTAGCTTGGGTGTCGATTTTAACCGTTTCAGTTGGGATATTGAATTGTTGGCCCACTAAGATATGGTTAACATCTTTAATATTGTTTTCTTTAGCAATAGCATCAACGCTTGTTCCGAAGCTGTTTGCAATAGCTGACAAGGTGTCGCCAGCATTTACTTTATATAATTCATCAGCAGACGCGGTCTGTGCGAAAGCTAGTAAAGCTGTGGTCGTTGCTAATGAAGTTCCTACCATAGTTTTCAATTTACTCATTTAAATTTAACCCCCTGAGTTTTACTCAAAATTTAATTCTCTATTATTATAACCATCTTTTCCCCAAATTGGGATAACAGTTAGATTACAAATTATTTCACTTTGTTGCAAAAAAAGTCTTGACGGCTTTTAAATAATATGCGGACAAAGCTGATGACAGCCTCTTTTCCCTGGTCTGAGCTTTTAAAAGTCTTTATTTACTTTTACAAATTCTTGCTAAAAGCTTTGAAATTCAAAGAAAATTCACTTTTTTGTAACACAACTGTAAACTTAGCCCCTAATTTTTTGCTTGTCTAGGCTTTAATGGGACCGAAAAATGACTTAGCCCCGGGCTTGCCAGAAGATGGTCGCGAGAACGAGGATAATGAAAACTGCTAGGAAGAATTTAGGATATCGTTTCTGCATGGTGCATCCTTTCTATAAGTCGACTTCGAGATAAATTGGCGTGTGGTCCTGACGGTCACCAGAATGAATCATTTCCGATTTTTGAACCTGGTCTCTGAGGCGATCGCTGGTCAAGAAGTAATCGATCCTCCAACCAGAGTTATTGATTTTACTGGTTTTGACACGTTGGGCCCACCAAGAGTAGACCCCTTCCACATCGCCATGGAGGTAGCGGAAGGTATCCGTAAAGCCGCGGTCTAGCAAGTGCGTAAAGCCTTGGCGTTCTTCATCTGTAAAACCAGCTGAACGTCGGTTGTTCTCAGGATGGGCCAGGTCAATTTCCTGGTGGGCAACATTATAATCTCCCGTCGCAATCACCGGCTTGTCTTCATCCAAGCTAGCTAGGTAGTCGGCATATTTTTGATCCCAAACTTGACGGTCCGCTAGACGTTTGAGGCCATTCCCTGCATTTGGGGTATAGACTTGGTTGAAATAAAAATCTTCAAACTCTAGGGTAATCAGCCGGCCTTCCTGGTCCATGGTATCCGGTGCTTGGATTTCGGGATAGCTAATGATAGGATCAAAAGCTTCCTTAAAGAGGACCATATTGCCAGCATAGGACTTGCGGGCAGGCTCAACCGACGAAACCCAGGCATAGCGATAACCAGGGAACCAGTCAGCCAAGGCTTCCTGGTGCTTCTTGGTCGGTCCCTTGCTCGATAGCTTGGTCTCCTGGATGGCAATAACATCTGCCTCATAAGTCTGGATCGTCGCTAAGACATCCCGGGACATTTGAGCGCGGTTCGAATCACTCGTCAGTGCTGCATTCAGCGAATCAATATTCCAAGAAATAAATTTCATCATTTAAATAACTCCTTCGTCTAATCGTGCATCCAGTTTAACATAAAATTCTCCACCTCTTCTAATTAAAGCTCGAACAGAACTATGTTAAACTATCTACAAAGGAGGGCGTTTGATATGCGACTCTGGCATCAGGGCCTGATTCCAGCCTTACCCCGCCAACAGCTCCTAGGCCAGCATCGAGAGTGTGCGGCGCTTCGGGGAGGCGGCTGGGGGAAGAAACACGCGACGGTCGACTATGTTTTTAACTATTCCCCCTACCGGCTCTATGCCTACCACCAGCTCGTTATCGGTGAAATGAAGGCTCGGGGCTACCATCCTGACCCGGCTTGGGAAGATAAGAATTATCGGGGCAAGAAGTGTGCGCCCTACTCTAATTTAGAAGCAGTTCCTATCAGCCAGCCCATCTATCCCGAACACGATGCGGCTTATATGGACGAGTGCCTAGCTAATTTAAAGAGTAAGGAAATCACCCTATAGTTTTTTCATATAGTTAGTATTTTAATTCAACTAAGGAGGAGACCATGACAGACCAAAGAAAGCAAGTTAAAGACTATTACAGCCAAATCACGACTGAGCAAGAAGGCGAGATGGCTACACAGATCTGTTCACTAGCCGGACAAGACCTGCCTCGGGAAATTAAGCGTATTCGCTCCAAAATCCCTAAAGAAATTAAGGAGCGCTTCTATGGGTGTGGATCCCCTATCCCCGACCTGCTCGAAGGACTCACTGTGCTCGACCTAGGCTGTGGAACCGGGCTCGACGTCTATACCCTCTCCTATCTCGTCGGCGAAAAGGGTCGAGTAATTGGAGTAGATATGAACCCTGACCAACTAGCTATTGCCCAAAAATACCAAGATAAGATGGCCCGCAAATTCGGCTATCAATCATCCAATGTCAGCTTTAAGCAGGGTTATATTGAAGATCTAAAGGCTCTAGGCATTGATGATGACTCGATTGATATCGTCGTCTCAAACTGTGTGATTAATCTTTCACCTAAAAAGGAGGAAGTCTTTAGCGAAATCTGGCGGATACTTAAGCCCTCCGGTGAACTTTATTTTTCTGATATCTTTGCAGACCGCCGCTTACCCGAAGAGCTCAGCCAAAACACTGTCCTGCTCGGCGAATGTTTAGCCGGTGCCATGTACCAAGCCGACTTCCGACGTTTAATGCAAAAACTTGGTTGGCTAGACTTCCGCTACACGGCTAATGTCCCAGCTCCTATTGGTAATGGCCGGATTGAAAAGCTGATTGGCAACATTGGCTTTGTCTCCGCCACCGTCCGGGCCTTTAAATTGCCTAACCTCCTTGAAGATGCCTGCGAAGAATATGGGCAGATTGCCATCTACCAAGGTGGCATACCAGGCCATGAAGACCGCTTTTACCTGGACTTAGACCACCCCTTCGACAAGGGCCTGCCAGCCAAGGTCTGTGGAAATACCTGCGCCATGCTGGAGCACAGCCGTTTTGCCCCTTATTTTAAAATCATCGGCGACCGCAGCCAACACTTCGGTGCCTTCGACTGCCAAGGGGGAAGCGCAAGGACCCCAGTAAGTGAAGACCAGAGCACTTCTTCCTGCTGCTGCTAGGCAAGCAGTCAGCTAAACTTAAATCTGAATATACCAAAAATAGCAGCCTAGAATAGGAAAAACTTGTTCTAGGTTGCTATTTTCATCTTTAAAATAAGGACTATGTCGAAAATCTACTGATCGCCATCTTCACCAAATTCTTCTTGACCAATTTCAGTCACTTCATCATATAGTTCCTTATTATCCACACGCGATTCGTCGTAAAGGTCACGCATCTGGGCAGCGTCTTCCCGGTCAAAGTCATAGTCCTCCGATAAGCGCCGCTCCTCATGTTCCAGTAAACGATCGCGAATCCCGCTTTCTTTATGAATGTGACGGTAGCGGAGGGCCCATTGGATGATTAATAAGGCAATCACGAAGAAGCCACAATAGCCAATAAAGGGGAAGAGATAGGCCACTAAGGTTTCAAATCCGATAAAGGAAAGGACAAAACCAACCGCTACTAAAAAAATCATATTGCGGCTGAATTTTTCTGGATGGGCCCGCGATACTCGCTTGGCTAGGGCATAGTAGGTTCCGATGGCTGTATTGTAAATCATACCAAAGATAATCAGCGCCATGACCAAGCCCAGCCTTGGATTAATAACGTTGAAGAGGGCTAAGAGGGGCATGGATGACCCTGCCACCTGGTCGATATTCAAGCTAATGGAGAAAAAGGAAGCGAAGAGGAGGGCACCAACCAAGAGGCCTCCGAAGAGCCCGCCGAAACCTGCCTGCTTGGGACTGTACTGTTCCCCACCAATCGCAACTGCCATGGACAAGGCTAGCATCAAGGCCAGGCAGGAATAATTCAGAGTCGAAATCAACCAATTCGGCAGAGTCGTCGGTTGACTAGCTGATAGTGCCATCGCTTCGTCAAAGGTCAGAGGCTGTTGGATCAGGGTATGGATAAGGATCCCAATCAGAAAAACAATGACAAAAGGCGTAATGGCACCAATCAAAGTCGTCACCCGGTCCACATCCATATAGGCAGTGACAATTACCATGCGCGACAAGATCAAGGCTCCCATCCAGATGGGTAAGCCGAACTGCTGGTTGAGATTAGTCCCCGCTCCTGCAATCATAATAAAGCCCGTACAGAAGAGATTCATATTAATGATAAAATCAATAATTTTTGACACCAGGGGCGAAGAAATATGGTTGAAAAGTTCGCTGTGCTCCTGGGCCTTGTAGTAAGAACCAAACTGAAGGAGGACGATCCCCCCAATAATAAAGAGGCATGCCGACAGGGCCACACCCCAAATTCCCTCTTTGCCAAAACTAACAAAGTACTGCAGCATCTCCTTACCACTCGCAAATCCAGCCCCAATGATGACACCCAAGTAGGCCAGTCCGATGTGGAACATATTTTTTATTTTAGCATCCATAGTAAGCCCTTTCCCTTCCTTAACATTAACGTTTTCTTAACTTTAATTATAATGGCAATTTCTTTTAATGCCAGTAATAAGGGCAAGACGCTCTTTGGAAAAACTGTTCGACCTATTATTTAGAGAGACCCATTAGCGAGCCAGCTATCGCTTAATAGACAGGACAGCCGATTTGAAAATGAAGCAAAAAAAGAAGCTGGGACAAATGTTCCAGCCTCTTTTTAAATAGCGAACTTTTTTCAAAAACATGCTCCAAAAGTCAGGCCTGATCGACTTTTGTCACCCTCTCCTATTTGAATCAGACTTAACGTTTATCTAATTCTTCTTTAAGCAGTTGGTTGACAACTTGTGGGTTGGCTTGACCACGTGTTTCCTTCATAATCTGACCAACTAAGAAGCCCATTGCTTTCTTCTTACCAGCTTGGTAGTCTTCCAAGGATTGAGGGTTAGCATCAATGACGTCGTTAATCATTGGGACTAATTGTTCGGGATCAGAGATTTGAACCAGTCCTGCTGATTCAACATATGCCTTAGCAGACCCGCCCTCTTCAGCGAGGTGCTTGAAGACTTTCTTCCCGATCTTGCTAGAAATCGTCCCGTCTTGGATAAGTTGGATCATTTCCGCTAAGTTATCAGGTGTTAAGCCGATTTCATCAAGCCGCTTAGCATTATCGTTTAGATAAGCAGAGACTTCGCCCATTAACCAGTTCGAAGCTTGCTTCGGATCAGCCCCTGCAGCTACCGCGGCGTCGAAGAACTCAGACATTTCACGGGTCAAGGTTAAGACTTTGGCGTCGTATTCTGGCAGACCGAATTCTTCAATGTAACGTTTACGGCGTTGGTCTGGCATCTCAGGCATGTCAGCCTTGATTTGGTCTAATTCTTCCTGGCTGACTGTAAATGGAGGTAGGTCAGGTTCTGGGAAGTAACGGTAGTCCGCTTCTCCTTCCTTAACACGCATCAAGACTGTCTTGTTATTGGCATCGTCCCAACGCAGGGTAGATTGTAAGATTTGGTCACCACTGTTAAGAACTTGAGCTTGGCGTTTCTCTTCATAAGCCAGGCCGCGACGCACATTGTTAAAGGAGTTCAAGTTCTTAATTTCGGTCTTAGTTCCGAAAGCTTCTTGCCCATAAGGACGGAGGGAAATATTCGCATCGCAACGCATGGACCCTTCTTCCATCTTCACATCGGAAACATTGATAAACATCATGATTTCACGAATCTTTTCAAGATAGGCATAGGCTTCTTCAGGCGAGCGCATATCTGCTTCAGAAACAATTTCAACAAGGGGTGTCCCTTGGCGGTTTAAGTCAACCAGAGAGCCTTGGCCAGAGTGGATACTCTTCCCGGCATCTTCTTCCAAGTGGATCCGTTCGATCCCGATCCGCTTGGTCTCTCCATTAACTTCAATATCGACATAACCATGTTCACCCAGTGGCTTGTCTAATTGAGAAATTTGATAAGCTTTAGGGTTATCTGGGTAGAAGTAGTTCTTCCGGTCAAAGTATTGACGAGGGTTCACTTGGCAGTTTAAGGCCGTCGCAGCTCTTAAGCCATAATGAACAGCCTTTTTATTAGTGAAAGGCAGGACGCCTGGATAGCCCCAGTCCACCACATTGGTATTCTCATTTGGGGCAGCTCCGAAACTGGTAGGAGCACTAGAAAAAACTTTAGACTTGGTCTTTAATTCAACATGGACTTCCAGACCAATGACTGTTTCATAATTCACGCTGTTTCCTCCTATTCTGGGTGTTTACTTTGGTAGTCAGTTGCTTGTTCGAAGGCATAAGCCGTCTTGTAGAGCGTGGATTCATCGAAGTAGTTACCAATTAATTGGAGACCAATTGGCAAGCCATCTTCATCAAATCCGGCTGGAACCGACATGCCTGGCAGGCCAGCTAGATTGACCGGCACGGTTAAGAGGTCAGCCATGTACATTTGTAGCGGATCATCGACACGCTCACCCAACTTATAAGCGGGTGTTGTGGAAACAGGTCCTGCAATGACATCGTATTTTTCAAAGACAGAAGCCAGCTCTTGACGGAGTAGGTAACGCACCTTGCCTGCCTTGTTGAAGTAGGCATCGAAGTAACCGGATGATAAGGCGAAAGTCCCCAACATAATACGCATCTTAACTTCTGATCCGAAACCTTCAGACCGTGTGCGCACATAGAGATCTTCCAAGTCCTTAACATTTTCTGCCCGGTAGCCGTAGCGAACACCGTCAAAACGTTGGAGGTTAGAAGAAGCTTCTGATGAAGCAAGGATATAGTAAGCAGGAATGCCGTATTTCAAGTGGGGAATGCTGACTTCTTCAACAATAGCCCCTAATTCTTCTAATTTAGCAATGGCTTGACGGACATTTTCTTGTACCTTTTCATCGACGCCTTCAGCGAAGAATTCTTTTGGTACAGCGACCTTGAGTCCTTCAATACCGTCATCGAGGTTTTGGCTGTATTTAGGTACTGTCAAGTCAGCTGTCGTTGAGTCGTGGTCATCATGGCCAGCAATGGCTTCGAGAATAATGGCATTATCTTCCACAGTCCGGGTCATTGGCCCAATCTGGTCAAAAGAGCTCCCGAAGGCAATTAGCCCCCAACGAGAAACCAGGCCATAAGTTGGTTTTAGACCAACAATCCCTGTAAAAGCAGCCGGTTGGCGGATAGACCCCCCAGTATCAGAACCTAGAGCAGCAACGACTTCGCCCCCAGCGACAGCCGCAGCTGAACCACCGGAAGAGCCACCAGGAACTCGGTCGGTATCCCATGGGTTGCGGGTTTGACCGAAATAAGAAGTTTCCGTAGACCCGCCCATAGCGAATTCGTCCATATTTAGCTTACCGATAATAATAGCCCCAGCAGCTTCTAAGCGGTCGCAGACCGTTGAATTATAGACTGGAACAAAATTTTCCAACATCCGGGAAGCGGCTGTTGTCCGCAAGTTTTCCGTCACGATGTTGTCCTTAATCCCCAAAGGAATCCCTTGTAGGGGACGGTCGGTGCTGTAGCCCGCTTCATCACTCGCCTTAGCGGCTTCGAGTGCCGCTTCTTCATTCAGAGTGATAAAAGCATTGTAAGTTTCATCTAAATCTTTGATGCGAGCGATGGTCTCTTCAACTAGTTCAACAGCTGTAATGTCGCCATCGACTAATTGTTGGTTCAGGCCACGGATTGTTTCCTCAAATCTCTTACTCATTAGGCATTGTCCTCACTTTCATCGATAACTGTTGGTACACCAATAAAACCATCACGAGGGGTTTGCGCATTCTTCAAGAGCACGTCAGCGCCAGGGCCTGGTACAGGCTCATCTTCGCGCAAGACATTTTCCAGGTCAATCCCCCAGGTCATAATCGGCGTATCCGTTGTATCCACTTCCTCTAACTGGTCTACCATGTGGATAATATTTTCGAATTTGTCGGTAATTTTATCAATTTCCTCATCCGTAAAGGATAATTTTGCTAATTTTGCAACATGCTGAATTAAATCTTTGTTTACTTCCATGTTGTCGCCTCCTTAGTTGCTTACTCTATAACATTACATTTAGGTCAAAATTTGAATGAGCTGGTTGAGCAAAAGATGGTGGTTCAAGGCCACATCTTAACTGGAAAAACTCCAGCAAAGACTGTCATCCTTCTTATTTTATCATAATCAGAAAAGGGTCACAACGGCAAGGATCCTACAAGTCTTTAGGAGATCATTTCATAAGTGAAGTTATTCTCGCCCGCTTGTCTTTCCATAATGGCACGTATGCCACTCGGTCCTTCCACGCGGATGCTAATACTTCCTCGATTGTTCCTAAAGATTGTATTGGCCGTGTTCATGGTATGTTGGACCAGGGCAACGAGCTCTGAATAGCTATCGAACTGGGTATTGATTTCAATATCAATCTGGCTCAAGCGTCCTTCTTCATATGTTCCTACCCCAGATATCCCACTCAGGCGAGGGAAGAAATCTTCAACTTCGGAAGTGAAACGCGCAAAGGCTACATTATCCTCTTCAGCCGCTGCATCATCAACGCCGAAGACCAAGTGCTGGGTGTCATAGTTCTCCCAGTCCGAGAAGGCCGTCCCGGCTACCGAAACCACTTCGGAAGCATAAGATCCTCCGGCTAAACTATCGGTAGGACCGTTGTAGAAGAGGGCCACTTGAATAGGAAGTTTGGCATATTTTTTATCCTTGCGAATCCGTGCCACCACTTCTTCTGCAATCTGCTTGCCATGTTCCAAGGCTTGGTCCTTGTCGATACTTATTTTTTCCTGGCTTTCTCCATTGCTGAAGGTATCTTCTGAATTGAGAGCTAAACCAATAGTGACTCCTTCCAGCTGATAGTTATCTTCATCGTCTTTTTTCATAAAATTATATTCTAGAATACTGTTGAGATACTTAGGCTGGTAATCTTCTCGCTTATCCGAAGCACTGCCTTCGGGGTTGAGCCCCTCTGGATTGTCTTTAGTCTTAGCCCCTAACCACTGGTTGGCCATTTCTCGTGTAATCAACTGACCTTCTTGGAAATAATATTCTTCCGTCGAGAATTGCCCCTCTGCGATCCGGTAGAGGCCCTCTTCAAAGTTGCGTAGGTTGGCTTCTGAACTTGGCCGGGCCATCAAGCCCCGACTCTCACTCATCTTATAATGGCCATCTTCAATCGCAGCTGGGTAATGGTTAATGGAAAGAGCCGGGACATCTTGTTCTTCAGCTTGCGAGGCTTGCCCACTGTTCTCCTGGGCCTGACCTTCCTCGACTTGGTCTGGGCCCTGGCAGCCCGCGAGAGCCAGGGCCAGACAGGCGAGCAAGCCCAATTTATGGTGTAATCGTTTCATGACTCATTTTTCCCCTTATTCTAAAAACTAGTTTCTCTTATTTTAGCATAATTCTCTGGCCAGGTCTTTAATCGAGACGGTCAACCATATCGCCTTCTGTAAAAATCGTCACATCCAAATCCTGAGCCTTAGTCAGCTTACTCCCTGCATCAGCGCCAGCAACGAGAATATCCGTATTCTTAGAGACAGATCCGGTCACCTTGCCACCCAAGGCTTCAATGGCTGCCTTAGCTTCCTGGCGCGTATACTGGTCTAGCTTACCTGTCAGTACCACTGTCTTCCCTTGCCAGAAGGAATCCTGGTCGGCGACGCTTTCCGGGCTAGCACCTAAATAAGTCATATTAAGGCCACTTGCGCGCAAGCGTTCAATCAAGGCTAGGACCTCATCATTAGCGAAGAATTCTTCGAGTGAGTCAGCGATAATTTCACCGATCCCATCAACGCTTAAGTAGGAGGCCTTGTCAGCTGCAATCAGTTCTTCCATACTAGGAAGATGAGCGGCCAGGTCTTTAGCGGCCTTAGCTCCGACATGGCGGATACCGAGTGCAAAGAGCAAGCGTTCCAGAGAATTCGCCTTGGACGCTTCAATGGCCGTCAAGATATTGTCAGCAGATTTATCGCCTACCTTATCGAGATCGAGTAAGCTTTCCTTGTCTAATTGGTAAAGGTCTGAAGGGTCGCCGACTAGGTCACGGTCATAAAGCTGTTCTAGTAAGCGGGGGCCTACCCCACTGATATCCATAGCATTGCGGGATACAAAATGGTAGAGCTTCTCCTTGGCCTGGGCCGGACAAGCTAGATTCACACAGCGCAGGGCAACCTCATCCTCTAAATGGATCAAATCACTGCCGCAAACGGGGCAAGTTTCGGGAATTGCATAGGGCTGACTATCAGCTGGCCGTTCGTCTTCTAAGACACGGACCACTTCGGGGATGATATCCCCTGCCTTATGGATAATGATTTGGTCGCCCAAACGCAAGTCCTTGTCCTGGATCAAGTCAGCATTGTGGAGGCTGGCACGCTGCACCGTTGAACCAGCTAAGAGAACAGGCGTCATCACCGCTGTTGGAGTGACGACCCCAGTCCGACCTACCGTCCACTCAATATCCTTTAATTCGGTCTGAGCTTGTTCGGCTGGGAACTTATAAGCAATGGCCCAGCGCGGTGCCTTGACGGTATAACCCAGAGCTTCCTGGTCTTCAAAACGGTCCACCTTAATCACAATGCCATCGATTTCATAGGCGAGCTCATGACGTTTCTCTTGGACCTCATCCACATAAGCCCAAACTTCTTCAGCTGTCTGACAGATCCGGTAATTAGGATTAACCCGCAAACCCAGCTCGGGCAAGCGGGCTAGGAGTTCAGACTGGCTAGACACACCCAGTGACTCATCAAAGACGCCGCTGTAAAGAAAGACATTCAGTTTTCTTTGGGCCGTGACCTTAGGATCGAGTTGGCGGACCGAACCAGCTGCCGAATTACGAGGATTAGCAAAGGTAGCCTGTCCCGCCTCTTCACGCTGTTCATTCAACTGTTTGAAAGAAGCTTTGGGCATATAGATCTCCCCGCGCACTTCCAGGTCTTGATCCTCCCGCAAGCGCATCGGCACGGCCGAGATCGTCTTCACATTCGCCGTAATATCTTCGCCTACCGTCCCATCGCCCCGGGTAGCCGCCCCTTGATAGGCGCCCGCTTGGTAGCGAATCGAAACCGACAGACCATCAATCTTCATTTCACAAACAAAGCGGGGCATAAAACCTAAACCCCGTTCCACGGAAGCCATGAAGTCTTCTAATTCCTGACGATCGAAAACATCTCCCAAAGATAACATCGGCGTGGGGTGTTGGACTTTCTCGAAACGATTATCTAACTTATCCCCAACGCGTTGGGTAGGTGAATCAGCCTGAATATAATCTGGATAACGAGCCTCCAAGTCCTCTAAACGTCGGTAGGCTTGGTCGTAGTCCGCATCAGTCACGCTCGGTTGGTCTAAGACATAGTACTCATAGGCATAGTGGTTCAATTGCTCGGTCAATTTTCGAATTTCTTCTTTAGCATCCACTGGCTTTTGACCCCTCCTTCTTAAACTTTCTCAATCGGCGCAAAGGCTGCTAACAAGCGTTTGATTCCCTGCGCTTTAAAGGCAATATCTAATTCTTGGTCATTCCCCTCGCCGGTCACTTTGACAACGGTGCCTAGGCCCCACTTCTTATGCTGGGCCTTGTCGCCAACCCGCCAGGCGGTTTCTTGTTCCGACGACTCGCTTTGACTTTGCGGCTTGTCAAAGACGGAGCGCTTGGCTTCCTTAGCTTGTCGGTCGTAATAAGTCTGGGCCCCTGCCCGTTCCTGGCGCTTGCCTTTGAGGTAATTGCGGTAGGACCCAGCTGTCGTAGCTTGACCTTGACCAAAATCGAAGAAAAAGCTGGTCGCTTGCTTAGCAGATTGGTCGAGATGTTCGGCATCGATCTCTTCAATAAAGCGTGAGGGAGCATGGGCTTCACGCTTACCATAGAGCATGCGACTGTAACTATTGCTGAGGTAGAGTTTCTCTTCAGCACGGGTAATTCCAACATAGGCCAAGCGCCGCTCCTCCTCTAATTCATCTGGGTCTTGAGCTGCCCGGGACAAGGGGAAGAGACCTTCTTCCATACCGATCATAAAAACAATAGGAAATTCCAATCCCTTAGCCGCATGGAGGGTCATCAGGGTCACCTGGCCGCTAGTGCTTTCTTCCTCTTCGCCTGTATCTGCTACCAGGGAGAGGTCGGTGAGAAAGGCTAGTAAGCGGTCTTCCTCAAGTTCAGGGGCCATTAAATCTTCCTCATCCAATAAGCGGTCCAAGGTGTCATCGCCAAAGAGACTGATTGCCTCTTGCTTTTGAGCAGATGGCCCAGGACCTTCTGGCAATTGGATAGCTTCCACTTGGACCGGCTGGCCTTGGTCATCTGTCTCCGCTGCGACTTGCCGGTTGCCCGCTTCCTCCTGCCAACGCTTATCAAATTCATCCGCAACGGAAAGGAATTCCTGGATATTCTCCAAGCGCGTCTGGGCTTCCAGAGTCTTCTGATTTTCTAGGTCTTCCTGGTAGCCAGATTGGTCTAAAACCTTCTCTGTTAGTTGGCGGATGCTGAGCTCAGCCCGTTCCTGGTTAAGGTCAGCTAGCATCTGCGCAAAATTTTTCAGCGATTTAGCGGCCTTACCAGAAATCGGTGCATAATCGACATGACCTGCTGCCTGCAAGAGGGTCAAGCCCTGGTCACTGGCAAATTGGCGCAATTTATCCAAGCTGCCTGGCCCTACGCCCCGCTTAGGTACATTCACTACCCGGGTAAAGCTGAGATTGTCTTGGAGATTAGCCAGTAAGCGTAAATACGCTAGGATATCTTTAATTTCTTTACGGTCATAGAATTTCAAGCCCCCGACAATGCGGTAAGGCAGGTTAGCCTTAACCAGGTTTTCTTCGACCACCCGTGACTGAGCATTGGTCCGGTAGAGGACGGCTATATCCTTGTACTGGTAGTTTTTTTGGAGGGCCTTTTTAATCTCTTCAATAACAAAGTAACTCTCATCCTGCTCAGTTTGTGCCCGGTAATAATGGATCTTCTCGCCTTGGTCATTGTCTGTCCAGAGTTCTTTTTCTTTGCGCTTCTGGTTGCGACCGATCACATCGTTAGCTGCAGCCAGGATCGTCTTAGTAGACCGATAATTCTGTTCCAAGAGAACAACTTTGGCTTCGGGATAATCCTCTTCAAAATTTAGGATATTCTCCATATTAGCCCCCCGCCAGCCATAGATGGACTGGTCGGCGTCTCCCACCACACAGATATTCTTGAAGTAATCAGCCAATAGCTTGACTAGGCGGTACTGGGCTTCATTAGTATCCTGATATTCGTCTACATGGATATATTGGAATTTCTGCTGGTAGTAGCGCAAAACTTCCTTCTGTTCTTCAAATAAGCGTACCGTATACATGATTAAATCATCAAAGTCCAAGGATTGGGCCGCCAATAATTGTTTCTGATAGGCTGCATAGCACTTAGCCACGATATCTTCAATCAGGCCAGAATGCCTATCTGCATACTGGTCAGGCGTCTGCAAATTATTCTTAGCATCCGAAATCTTGCCCAAAATCATCCGTGGCTTGAACTTAGTCGTATCGATGTTGAGGTCCTTCATCACTTGTTTAATTAAGGTCTGCTGCTCAGCTGGATCAGCAATGGTGAAGGAGCGCGAAAGGCCGATTGCTTCTGCTTCCCGTCTGAGGATACGGACACACATGGAGTGGAAAGTTGCCACCCACATAGCCTCTGCACCTTGACCAATCAACTGGTCCACCCGTTCGCGCATTTCTTTTGCAGCCTTATTGGTAAAGGTAATCGCCAGTAGGTTCCAAGGGCGGACATCCTTCTCGCTTAAAATATAGGCCATCCGATGGGTCAAGACCCGGGTTTTACCCGATCCTGCCCCAGCCATAATCAAGAGCGGGCCTTCGGTACACTGCACAGCTTCTTTTTGTTTATCGTTGAGTCCTTGAATTAAATCTTCCCTGCTTGCCATCTTAGTCTCCCTTCACTAAATACTTCTCAAGTCTATCATTTATCCCTCGCCCCTTCAATCACCAGGGGCCTATCAAGACAAGAAAAAAGGCCTGATCAAAGGCCTTCTTTTGGGGTAGCTTTACTTTAGTTGGGTTCGAGGATGCAGAAAGGGCTCCTCTTCATAAAAGTCCGTCGAAGGCTCATAGCCTTCTCTTGCCTTTTACTCCAGAGGTCCCTTTCTCCCGCATCCTCTCACACCCTACTTAGTTGGGTTCACAGTTGCAAACTTGAAGTGACTTCAGCAAATGGGAACGATCGGCTAAACCCGCTCTTATCCCTTTTGCCTACAGTCATTCCTTTCTGAACGCCTCTGCTCACACCCTATAGTCGGGTTCGGGCGCGCAGAAGTGGCTCCTCTTCTAACTGCGCTCCCTCACACCCTCCGTTAACTATTGATTTGGTTGAGTATGAGTTGGTTCATCCAGATTCTTACTTGTTTGCGGGCGTTGGGATAGTCTGCTTCTTCTATGGCACGGATGAATTCGGGATAAACGTCCGAGGTTTCGTTCCGTTCTTTGGCGAAATTCCGTTGGTCTGCTTTGACATTTTTTAAGTAAAGTTCATGCAAGGTGGCAATGGTACTTAAGCCAATTTGACGGAAATAGGAGTTGGAATGATAGAAGGCTAAAAAGCGAAAGAGCTTGAACTCTGCCGCATAATAAGTTGCATCATCTTCCGACTCTCGTCCCCGTTCCATTTCTTCAACTATCTCATGCAATTCTTCCTTGTCTACATGAATATCCTTATTTTGCATGTGTTGGAATAAGTGCATAGCCATCAGCTCAACAAACTGTAGCCGCTCGACAATAGCCGTTGAAGTTAAAGAAGATTTGATTACAACCGCTCCCTTATAAGGTTCAATCTTAACATAACCTTCTTCTTCAAGTTGGGCCATTGCACGACGTACAGGCGTCCGGCTCATCCCTAACTTGTTGGCGATTTCAACTTCCTTCAAGTGGGTATCAGGCAACAAAATATTATTATCTATACGTTCTTTAAGATACTCATAAGCAGTATCTTTATAGCTTTGCGTCTTGGCCACCAAATTCCCCTCCAATCGACTGTTAGTTGATTTTAACTTACTTTTAATATAGCACAAAGAATTAAAAATGCAAAGTTTAAAATATTGTAATTTTATCTAAGTTATCATATTTTGTTAAACCATAGCTTTCGATGATTTCAATTAATTTTTCTGCATAGTGAGGATCTGTTGCATAACCCGCTTCCTGCAAGGCGTAAGCCGCTGTCTTGTAATCTTCAGCTTGACGCACTGGCAGGTAGAGGTCTCGATTCCAATCGGTTCCCTCCTGCATCAAACGCCCATGGTCAGTTACCGCTGCCTTCCAAGAAGGGTAAACCTTAAAAGGGGCCTCCACTGTCTGATAACCAGCCGACGTATACTCCTGGGTAGGCAAGTTGATTGCCCGCTCACTCCCATAAGCCTTCCGCCCAAAAAGGTTATTATAGTCGCGGGCGAGCTGGCTACGGCCAAAGTCCGATTCAATCGCTGCTTGAGCCACAACCAGGCTAGGTAGGACGCCTGACTTGTCGGCATTGGCAGCCGCATACTGACCAATCTCATCCAAAAATTCCTCTGTCGTCTGATCTTCCTCATGACTCTCTAATCTTATAGATGGCCAAATTAGGAGCCCTAGCGCAAAGACAAAAAGCGCCCCTAGGAGGATTTTCTGCCTCCGCGAGCGAGCTGGCTGCTTCCATAATTTAATTCTTTTTAATCGAGACTTTTTGCGCTTTGCCATAGCATTCCTCCTTCCCTTCTATTTTACACAATTGAACAAGAAAAAGAAACTTTGCTCCCCCACCCATCAAGTAAAAAACTGCACCCTTTGCCCAGGCAGAATGCCTGCAAGGATGCAGTGAATGGGAGACTTACTAGCCGCCCAAATAGGCTTTTTGGACTTCTTCTGAATCTAAGAGTTCGCTACCGCGGCCTTCTGCCGTAATCCGGCCGACTTCAAGCACATAGGCATAGTCAGAGATCTCCAAGGCAGACTTGGCATTCTGTTCAATCAAGAGCACGGTTGTCCCTTCTTCTTTGTGGATCTTTTGGATAATCTCAAAGATTTGTTGGATAATAATCGGCGCAAGCCCCATAGAAGGCTCATCGAGCAAGAGTAACCTTGGCTTGGCCATCAGAGCTCTGGCCATAGCTAGCATCTGCTGTTCCCCACCGGAAAGGGTCGCCGCATCTTGGTTCAAGCGCTCCTTTAGAATGGGGAAGAATTCAAACATATGTTCAATATCTTCAATGATTTGTAAACGGTCGGTCCGTGAATAAGCGCCCATCAAGAGGTTTTCATAGACGGTCATCTTAGGGAAGACATGACGGCCTTCTGGTACCTGTAAAATTCCATTGCGGACGATTTGAATGGTCGACATCTTCTGTAAGGGCTTGCCTTCAAATAGAATTTCCCCTGTTGTGGGCCGCAAGAGACCTGAGATGGTCTTGAGTGTCGTCGTCTTACCCGCCCCATTCGAACCAATCAAGGAAACAATCTGTCCTTCTTCAACTTTGAGGTCAATTCCTTTGAGAGCCTCAATCATGCCGTATGAGACATGGATATCTCGGATATCTAACATTTTAATCGACACCTCCTAGGTATGCTTTAATCACGCGGTCATCCGATTGAATTTCTTCTGGGTTCCCTTCTGCAATCACCTTACCGTATTCTAGAACATAGATACGTTCGCAAATATTCATAACCAAGGACATGTCATGCTCAATCAAGACTACTGTAATCCCCAATTCATCCTTGATGCGGTGGATTAATTCGGTTAATTCTGCCGTTTCACGCGGATTCATCCCGGCAGCTGGTTCATCCAGGAAGAGTAACTTCGGTTCAGTTGCCAAGGCCCGCACAATTTCCAAACGCCGCTGCTGCCCATAAGCGAGGTTCTTAGCCTTCTCATTAGCTAGATCTTCTAGGTTAAAGACTTCGAGCAGTTCGATGGCCCGGCGGTAGAGCTGGTTGCGATTCCGGTAGTAAGCGGGTAAACGCAAGACACTAGTTAAGAAGCCAGCCCCATGTTCTGTATGGAGGGCAATCAATACATTCTCTAAAACCGTTAGATTAGCAAAGAGTCGAATATTCTGGAAGGTCCGGCCGATACCTGCCTGGTTAATCTTCTCAGGTTTCGCTCCGGAGATATCTTGGCCAGCCAATTCAATATTGCCGCTGGTCGGTTCGTAAACCCCAGTAATCAGGTTAAAGAGTGTGGTCTTCCCAGCCCCGTTTGGACCGATCAAACCAATTAGTTCATTACTCTCGATTTCTAAATTGACGTCGGAGACAGCTGTCAAACCACCAAATGTTTTGGTCAATTGATTTACTTTTAGCAAAGTCATCTTAATCCTCCTTTTTCAATTTAGAATATTGTTTCTTCTGTTTAAAGAAAGGTGAAAAACGCAGTTCAAATTCTCCCATCAGGCCAGATGGTTTAAAGATCATAATGGCAATAATGGCTAGGGCATAAACAATCATCCGCAACTGACCGTAAGGCGCTAGGATAACGTTCAATAGCTCCAAGAGAATAGCTGCTGCAAAGCTCCCGGTAATCGAACCAATTCCCCCAAAAACAACAATGATTAAGATATCAATAGATTTTTGGAAGGTAAATTGGCCCGGTGTAATCACGCCAAAGTAAGAAGCATAGAGAGTCCCAGCAATACTTGCAGTCAAAGCCCCTAAGACAAAGGCAATGGTCTTATAGCGGGTCGTCTGTAGGCCAACTGATTCCGCGGCAATCTCATCTTCACGGACGGCAATCATTGCCCGCCCTGGACTGGAGTGGATAAAGTTCACAATAATCAAAGTCGTAATGACAACAAAAACATAGAGGGTGATCCAGTTAACATTTTGTGGGATCCCAGCAATCCCGGCTGCCCCATTAGTAATCTCGAGGTTCATAATAGTAATCCGGATAATTTCTGCAATCCCCAAAGTAGCAATAGCCAGGTAGTCCCCACGCAAGCGCAGGGTGGGAATCCCAACCACTAGGGCGAGGACAAAAGTAATCACGAGGCCTAGGCCCATCCCCAGGAACATCCCTTGGACACCTGGGATAGCCTTGGAAACCAAGGCGGCACTGTAAGCTCCGATAGCCATAAAGCCGGCGTGTCCCAAGGAGAACTAGCCGGCATAGCCGACAATCAAGTTCAGCCCCACCGCAAGAATAATATTAATACCAATCTTCATCAGGATATTCTGTGTAAAGGCAGTGACTTGTCCCGTCCAATAAGAGGCTAAGATAAAGGCAAAGACCCCAACAATAAGACCTATCCATGACAGACTCGACTTAGTAAAGAAATTTTTAGCCCAACTGTTCGTTCTCATAAAACCACCTACACTTTCTCTTTAACTGTCTTACCGAAGATTCCAGTTGGTTTCATCAGTAAGATAACAATTAATACGCCATAAACTACGGCATCCTTCCAGGTTGACAAGCCGATCATGGAGACCATGGTTTCAATACAGCCGATCAAAAGGCCGCCTACCATGGCACCTGGAATCGAGCCGATCCCACCAAGCACCGCCGCAACGAAGGCCTTGATCCCTGGGGTAAGCCCCATCAGCGGTGAAATAGAGTTGTAGTAAATCCCAACTAAGACCCCACCAGCACCAGCCAAGGCAGAACCCAAGGCGAAGGTAAAGGAAATCACATGGTCGACATTAATCCCCATCAAACGGGCAGCTGTCTCATCAACGGAAACCGCCCGCATCGCCTGGCCCATTTTGGTTTTTTGAACGGTAAATTGGGGGCCTGCCATCAGGATAATAGTAACGATTAAAATTAAAAGCTGTTGAGTACTCACGGCGACAGAGCCAATCTGTAAACTGTAGTTGGGCAAGTTAGTTGGGAAAGCCCGAACTTCAGGCCCCACCAAATAAATCATGACATTCTGTAAGAGATAAGAAACACCAATTGCTGTGATCAAGGCTGAAATCCGAGCTTGACCACGCAGGGGCTTATAAGCCAGACGTTCGACAATCATCCCCAAAATTGCTGTAAAAATCATGGCAATTAAGATACTTGGCAAAACTCCGAGACCTGTCTGTGTTACCAAACTAAAGCCAACGAAAGCCCCCACCATATAAATATCCCCGTGGGCAAAGTTAATTAGCCCAATAATGCCGTATACCATGGTATAGCCCAAAGCCATCAGGGCGTAGATGCTCCCGAGCGATACCCCATTAATTAATTGTTGAAAGAAATTAGCCACTTTGATCCGTCCTCCTTTTATAACTGATCAGTTTACGACCACTCACTCTCAAAGAGAGAAGACAGTTCACCTGGAAAGCACGCGCCTCTCTTTGGTGTCCTGTCCACTTGGTCTCATGAACTTGTCTTATTCTGGATCAATCGCTGTTGAATCAACGACCTTTCCATCCTTAGCCTCTAAGATGAAGGCTGTCTTCACTGTATTATGCTTGTCGTCAATTGAGAAGGTCCCGGTAATCCCTTCAAAATCTTTGGTTTCTTCCAGAGCTTGACGTACATCTTCCCGCTTGTCTGAACCGGCACGCTCCATGGCGTCAAAGGCAAGGTAAGCGGCATCGTAAGCGAGAGCCGCGAACATATCAGGCTCTGTCCCGTACTTGGCCTTGTAATTATTCATGAAGTCCTTGGTCCGCTGGGGTGAATTCTCGTCGGCAACAAAGTGGGCTGCATAGTAAATATCGGTAAAATTCTTCTTACCAGCCAAGTTTACAATTTCTTCATTACCAAAACCATCAGGCCCTAGGATTGCAGCTTGAATGCCCATTTCCCGGGCTTGCTTAATCAAGGGACCCGCTTCTTCATAATAACCTGCCACGAAGATCACATCCGCATTCTGGCGCTTCACATTGGTCAAGATGGCGCTAAAGTCCGTCTCCTTGGTCACATAACTTTCATCCGCTACAATTTCACCCTTATAGGTATTTTTGAATTCATCGGCTAAGTTTTGGCCATAATCTGATCCATTATCTTTAATAATTGCTGCTTTTTGGAAGCCTTTTTGGTTGGCGAAGGCTCCTAAGGCGGCCCCTTGGAAAGAGTCTTGGAAGCAGGTCCGGAAGACTTCTGGCAGGGTCTTGCCTTCGTTATCTAGGGTGATGGTATCCCCCGTCGCAGTCGGAGTAATCATTGGGGTTTGGCTCTGCAGGGCAATTGGAATCTGAGCCTCAACACTCCCCGTCGTTGCCGGCCCTAAGAGTACAGCAACATCTTCTAAGTCAACCAAGCGAGCAGCCCCCGTGGTCACTTCTTCTGGAGCAGACTTATTGTCATACTCTTCATATTCGATTTGTTTGCCGTTAACCCCACCTTGAGCATTCTTCTCATCGACGGCTAGTTTAATGGCGTTATTTTGAACAATCCCGTAGGCCGACACCCCACCTGATAATTCCAGATTTCCTCCAATTTTAATGGTGTCGTATTCTTCTTGCTCCCCACTAGCTGGTTGGGTTGCTCGAGTGGAGCAGGCTCCCAACGCCAGGGCGCTCATCATTATTAAAACAAATTTCTTGATTGACATGCCTGAACCTCCTTGTGTTTTTGCTATGAGATATAGTTTAGAATTTTCAGACAATTAAGTCAAGCTTTTTTTAAGAAATCAATCAGAATTTTATCATCTTTCTTATCTTTTTAATATAATATTTCTATTAAAAATAAAAAAGCAGCCGCTGGTGCTGCTTTTCTATTTATCTACTTATTAGTATCGGTGACGGTAATTAAATCTTATTCCACCCCTTTGAGGGCTTCAACCATATCTACCTGCTTCAATTTATGGTGCATGATTGCCATAACGATAAGTGAGAAGATTAAAGTTAGAAGGCTGGCATAAAGATAGGATAAGCCTTGGATTTGGGCCGGGAAGATCATGATATCCACTTCGACTGTCTGTAAGATATAAGTGGTCAAAATTTGTCCCATGGCAAGTCCGGCTAGGATACCGCCCACTGTCAACAAGAGGGTTTCCCGATAGATATAGAGGGTGACCTCGAGTGGGTAGGCGCCCAGTACCTTGATAGTTGATAATTCTCGGATCCGTTCCGAGACATTAATATTGGTCAGGCTATAGAGCACAATAAAAGCGAGGATAGCTGCCGCGATAATCAAGACCAGGGTCACTAGATTCAAAGTTTCCAAAGTTTCATTGAACATATTCCGGAATTGGTCAATGTTAACGACCGTGACAATCCCCTCTTCTGCCATCAAATCATCGATGACCTGGCCCTTCTTCTCAGGCGCATTATCCTTTAATTTTATTTCCACCTGGTTTTGACTAGGCAGGCTACCGATTAAATCTTCGTAGACCGACTGGCTCATAAAGACATCGTGCATGATGTAGCTTTCAAAGACCCCCTTGACTGGCAAGTCCACCACTTGACCATCAGGATCTTCCAAGCTGATAGAATCACCTGCTTTGATATCCAGAAGTTTAGCTAGTTTGTGGTTGATAAGAACCCCATCTTCAGGCAGGGGCATTCTGTCCCCTGTCGCCACATCTGCGAGAGCATAGAAGTCCTGGTAGTTAGAATCAGGGTCCAAAGCATGGAGGGAAACGGTCTGTTGGTTGACCCGGTCGTCTGTTGTTTGGTAGCTAGCCGTATAGAGAGGTAGGGCATCTGCCACCTGGTCGTGCTGGTGGACACTTTCATTTAAATCAGCCACTTCTTCCGCCGATAGCTTGGGCTGGTATTGAACAATAGCTTGGGCATGCTCGAGATCGATGAATTGACGATCAGCCAAGCCAGATATGGAGTCCGATATCCCAAAGCCCGTCAGCAGGAGGGCAGTTGACCCAGCCACCCCAATCAGGGTCATGGCATTACGGCCCTTGTAGCGGAAGAGGTTACGCAAGCTGATCTTATTATTGAAGCTAAGTTTTTGCCAGAAGCAGGTCCAACGTTCCAAGAGAATCCGCTGGCCTTCTTTAGGGGGCTTAGGCCGCATCAAAACGGCCGCTGGTTCGGTTAGCGAATTGCGGGTCACCAACCAGGCCGGTCCAACGGTTGTCAGGAGGGAGATGCTGAGGGCAAGGAGGAAGTCCTTCCAGTAGAAGCCATAGTAGACTTCCTGACCTAAATCGTAGAGCATCCCGTAGGCGTTGACAATGATATTGGGCAAGAGATAATTGCCCACTGCCACTCCCAACAAGGTCCCAATAACGCTAGCCAGTCCGGCATATAATAGAAACTTAATGGCGATTTCGGAAGACCGGTAGCCTAAAGCCTTGAGCGTCCCCAATTGGATCCGCTGCTCATCGACCATCCGCGTCATAGTTGTGAAGCTCACCAAGGCAGCCACTAGGAAAAAGATGACTGGAAAGACCCGGGCAATGGCGGCAATCCGGTCTGCATTGTCCTCATACTCACTGTAACCGCTCAATTGGCTGCGGTCATTGACTTGGTAGTTAGGAGCCTCCATTTCATCCTTATAAGTCTTGGCCTGGTTGAGTTTTTCCTGGCCTTCTGCTAAGTCTTTTTCCTTAGCTTGGATATCCTCTTCGGCTTGCTTAAGGGCTTCCTTGCCTTGGTTTAATTGTTCTCTAGCTTGGGCGAATTGAGGTAAGTTAGCAGCTCCTTCTCCTAGGCCAGCAGTCACTTGCTTCAATTGGTCTTCTTGACTCTGCAAACTTTCCTTCTGGGCCTCAACCTGATCCTTGGCCTTTTGAATAGCTTCTTGGCCTGGTTTCAAGTCCTCCTCCGCTTCTTGGATGTCCTGGTCTAAGTCTTCTTGTTGCTGCTGGTAGCGTTCCTCTGGCCGACCATCCAAGGCCGCTTCGATATCCGCCTTAGCCTGGTCAACTTTTTCTTCATAAGCGTCGCTATAGGCTGGATAATCTTCTAGGCCATCGACTTTGAAGGCCAGCTGGCTGTACAAGTCCCCGGTAAAGACCTCGGGCTGGACAACCGCAAAGCCATCGATAGTTCCCTTGCCGATAGGACTATTCCCCCGGGCACTCTGGTCAATATACATCGGTGAGGTCACAAAGCCCACCACCTTGAAGCGGTTGGAGGCTAGGCCTGAGGCTTGGTCATCGCCTTCCTGGTCAGGATCAGCTAGTTCAATTTCATCCCCGATTTGATAGTTGAAGCCCCCTTCTTCAGCTAAGCGGGCATCCAGAGCCACTTCATCCTTATTTTCAGGGAGACGGCCAGACCGTAACTTGTACTGGTTAACCTCGCCCATCTGGTTAAAGTTCGGCAAGAAGCGTAAAAGAGTCTCTTGTTTTTTTTCTTCTCGGTCGACACTGCGGTAGGGATAGGCCTGGATGCCTTCCAAGTCATCCACCCGATCAATATCTTCATCCGTAAGTCCCCAGTCAGCTTGCAGGCTCAGGTCCTGTAAGTGCTGGTCTTGGAAGTAAAGATTAGCGGTCTGACGCATATTTGGAGCTGCTGCTCGGATTCCTACAAAAAAGCCTGCCCCTAAGAAGATAATTCCCAGTAAGGCAATGAAGCGAGAAAAACTATTTTTAATCTCGCGTAAACTATCTTTCCATAAAGCTGTTCTCTTCATAGCCACCCCTACCATTCAATCTCTGCAACGGTCTTGGGCTCTGTTTGTAGATAGCTATCTGCCACCTGGCCGTTCTTGATCTCAATAACACGGTCAGCCATCGGGGCAATGGCACGGTTATGGGTAATCACGATGACTGTTGTCTCCTCTTTACGAGACTGCTTCTGTAAGAGGGCGAGGACTTGCTGACCTGTTTCATTATCCAAGGCCCCTGTCGGCTCGTCGCAGAGAAGGAGCTTAGGATTTTTGGCTAGGGCTCGAGCTATGGAAACCCGCTGCTGCTCGCCCCCAGACAATTGGGCAGGAAAGTTATTCTGCCGGTCCGTTAAGCCTACTGCTGCCAAAGCCTGATCAGCAGCAATGGCTTGTTGGGCAATCTGCTCACTTAATTCAATGTTTTCCCGGGCGGTCAGGTTGGGAATGAGATTATAGAATTGGAAGACAAAACCAACATTATCCCGACGAAACTTAGTCAATTGCCGGTCGTTAAACTGGCCAATTTCCTGGCCATCTACCCATATTTCACCCGATGTGGGCTTGTCCATTCCCCCTAGAATATTTAAGGTTGTCGATTTACCAGCTCCTGATGGTCCCAGAATGACGACAAATTCTCCCGCTTCAATTTCAAAGCTCATATGGTCATTTGCCTTCACCTGGGACCGGCCTTCACCATAGGATTTAACGACATCTTTGAATTCGATATATGCCATAGTTGACCATTCCCTTTCTTCATACAATATGTTACTTTGTTAGTATATCAATAGTAAAAACTAGCTGAAAATAAAAGCAATTAAAATAAATAAATTTAAGGAGTTCTTTATGATTTACGACGTGATTGTCATTGGTGGAGGGACTAGCGGTCTCATGGCAGCTTGTGCCGCAGCTCAAGTTGGTGCCCAAGTCCTCCTCTTAGAAAAAAATCCCAGCCTCGGCAAAAAGCTCTTGCTCACTGGAGGGACCCGGTGTAATGTCACCAATAAACGTCCCGCCCGCTATATTATCGACCATATTCCAGGCAATGGCAAGTTTCTCTACAGTGCCTTCTCGCGTTTCGATAACAGCGATATTATGGCCTTCTTCGAAGAGCGTGGCGTCGCCCTTAAAGAAGAAGACCACGGCCGCATGTTCCCTGTCTCAGACTCAGCCAAGACTATCCTGCAGACTTTTATAGATGAATTGAAGCATCTAAAAGTGGACATTATCTGCCAGGCCAAATTGAAAGAGCTAGAGATCCAAGGCGATGAAGTGACGGTCCACTTAGAAGACCAGCGGCAATTTCAGGGGCGAACAGTGGTTTTAGCTATGGGGGGCCGGGCCCACCCGCGAACAGGATCGACAGGAGATGCCTACCCTATCTTAGAAGGTCTGGGCCACACCATCCAAGCTATCTATCCCACCGAAGTTCCCCTAACCTCTTCAGAGCCCTTTATCAAGAAGAAAAGGCTCCATGGCCTCTCCCTGCGCGATGTCAAGCTGACCGTCCTAGATGCCCAAGAAAAGCCAGTCGTTAGCCATAAAATGGATATGATCTTTACCCATTTTGGGGTCAGTGGGCCAGCCGTCCTGCGCTGTTCCATGTTCGTTCAAAACTTACTCCGCCAAGGCCAGCAAAAAACTGTCCACATGAAACTCGATGTCCTACCTGGCCGCAGTAAAGAAGAGCTCATCCAAGCCTATGCTGACCTCCAAGCGGACTATAAGGCCAAGGCTATCCGCAATGTCCTCAAAGAAGTCGTCCCCGAGCGTTATGCCGAGTTTCTCTGCCAGAGAGCCAAGGTCCCTGCCCTGACCCCCTGCCAAGACCTATCCAAGAAGCAGTGGGCCGCCTTAGTCCATGAGCTCAAGGGCTTTAGCTTTGAAGTCGATGGCAGCTTATTGATCGATAAAGCCTTCGTCACAGGAGGCGGGCTCACGCTAGATGAGGTCGACCCCTACTCTATGCAGAGCAAGTTCCATCCCCAAGTCTTTATCTGCGGCGAACTTCTCGACCTCAACGGCTACACAGGCGGGTATAATATCACCGCCGCCTTCGTCACAGGCCACGCAGCCGGCGAAAGCGCCGCCTACCAAGCCTTCAGCATGGCCTAATCAAATAAAGACAGCACCGCCTAAACTCGAACGTTCAAGCGGTGCTGTTTTTTAGTCGGCCCGGTAAATCAATACCTTCAAATAATCACTTTCCGGACTGTGAGCTGGCACAGGGAAATCCCCGGGCAATTTAAATTCTTGAATAAGACGTAAAGAGCGCTGGGCTTTCTTAGCGCCCTTTTCAATATCAGATTTAAAAGCAGCCAGGCTATAAGTGGAAGCATTGGTGCTGCAGACCAAGTCCCCCTGACTGGATAGGATTTCTAAAGCCTCCGCCACTAATTTAGGATAGTCTTTGTTCACTTTGAAAACTTTTTTCTTATTCCGGGCAAAGCTCGGCGGGTCCATAATGATCAAGTCATAAAACTTGTCATGGCGCCGGGCATACTTATAGTAATCGAAGGTATCCATGACGTAAATTTCCTGGTTGGCTAAGGAAATACCATTAGCCGCAAATTGTTCTTCTGTCAAGTCACGACTGCGGTTGGCTAGGTCGACACTGCAGGTTTGGCTGGCCCCACCTAGAGCTGCTGCCACTGAGAAGGCGCCGGTATAGGAGAAGGTGTTGAGGACTCGGCGACCTACTGCTAGTTCGCTCTGAAGATAGGTTCTCACCTCGCGTTGGTCCAAGAAAATCCCCGTCATCCAATGGTCATTAAGTCGAACCACATAGCGACGACCCTCCTCCAGGACTGTAAAATGCTCAGGCGCTTCCTCTCCAGCCAACCATTCACTGGCTAAGTGATCCTGACTTTGGAAGCGGTTCTTACCCACAATCCCCCGACAAGCTGGCAGGACTTCCTTAAGGGCTTCAACGATGCTTGCCCGATAGGCATAAATGCCTATCGAATACCATTGGATCAGTAGGTAGTCCCCATAGACATCGACACTTAGCCCACCCAAGCCATCGCCTTCCCCATTAAAGAAACGAAAGGCTGTTGTTAGCTCATCATCGAATAGGTCTTGACGTTTAGCCTTGGCCCGGCTAAAAATTTGCTTGAAAAAGGACGGGTCGAGAACCTGGTCTCTTTGGTAACTATAGACCCAACCCAAGCCCTTATTCTGCTTAGCCAAGTAAGCCATAGCGAGAAAGTCTCCCTTGGAATCGGTCAAATAAACTTGGTCCCCTTCGTTAAAGGAGACTTCCCCCATAAAATCATCTGCCTGCAAGAGAGGCCTCCCCTGGCGCAGGGCTTGAGCTGCTTCTTGTTTTAATTTAACGGTCATCTTGATTGTCACAATCTTCCTCCTTTGCTTTAGGAAAAGTCAGGATAAAACGGGTCCCTTGGCCAGGCCTACTCTCAACCTCCACCTGGGCACCATGGGCATGGATCAGTTCATGAACAATAGCCAAACCGAGTCCTGACTCCCCATAGGCCGATGACTTACGTGATTCATCTGCCTTGTAGAAGCGTTCCCAAATATTGGCTAATTCCTCTTCCGTCATCCCAATCCCCGTATCGATAATTTGAATTTCTGTCGCTTCACTCGTCTCGCGGGCTTGCAGCTTAACATGGCCTTGGTCCGTGAATTGGATCGCATTTTGAGTAATATTAAAGAGGATTTGCCGGAGCCGGTCCCAGTCCGCATAAACTTCTGTCTCATCCGAACAATCGATTAGAATCTGGTCTTCCTTGGACTTAGCTGCCTCATCCAGTTGAAGGGCCAGGTCTTCCAGCATTTGCCGCAGCTTGAAGGTCATCGGCATAAGGAAAATTTCCTGCGAGCGGATCTTTTCATAGTCCAGGTTTTGGTTAACGAGCCGCGTTAAACGCTGGGTCTCATTGTGGACCAGTTCGATACTCCGGTCGAAATGTTTTTCTGGGATTAGGCCATAGCGCAAGCCTTCTAAGAGGCCGTTCATGGTGGTTAGCGGCGTCCGCATTTCGTGCGCCACGTCTAACATAAATTGCCGGCGAATATTTTCCTGGCGGTTAATCTCCTCAATCGAACCTTCAAGAGACGCCGCCATCCGGTTAAAGTCCCGGCTGAGGTCACCAATTTCATCATCATAGTCTTGGGGCAAGCGGACAGCATAATTACCATCCGCTACTTCCTTAGTTGCCTGGCGGATGCGACCAATCCGCTGGTTCAAGAAGTAAGAAATCCCCAGGGCAATGACTAAAGCAGCTCCACCCACTAAGAGAGCCGCAACAAGAGTATCCATGCGGTTGCCTAAGAGGCGGTGGCCAAATTCAAAGTTATTCTTGCCAATAGCCACAAAGCCCTGGTAGCGATCGCCGTCGAAACGGGGCACAAAAGTGGCTAAGGCATCCCCATCTTCCTTAGAAAAGCCCATATCAAAGGCACGCATGGGCTGACGTGTCCCGCTCTTTAAACTGGCCAAATCTTGTTGGTCGAGATAGTTAGAGACAGGCTCTGTTCCCTGGCCTTCCGTCTTAGGATAGACGAGCTGGGCATCTTGGTCATAGAGAAAAACCTTAATGCCCGTGCTCTCTAAGAGCTCTTGCTTGTCTGCTAAGTAATCCGGGTTGACTGATGTTTCTTCAAAATAATCGGCCATTGAATCCAATTGTTGGGCCGTTTGATTTTGAAAACGTTCTTCCGGGATACGGATCATGACATAGGACAAGCCGGATAGGGTAAACAAAATCACAACAATAAAAGCTAACAAGAGTTGGTAAAAGTAACGCAAACTAATCCCCCTCAGTCTCGTCGAACTTGTAACCGACACCCCAGACAGTCTGGATCACCTGGGGCCCTAGAGCTTCCATCTTATGGCGGAGCTTCTTAATATGGGCATCAACCGTTCGCTCATCCCCGTAAAAGGGCTCTTCCCAGAGGCTGCTGAGCAGGTTTTCTCGGGTAAAGACTTGTTTAGGATGAGAAGCAAGAAGGGCTAAGATATCAAATTCTTTAGGCGTTAAATTCTTAATTTCTTGGTCATTATAATAAGCTTCCCGGGTCTTAGTATTAATCCGAATCGATTGGGTGGACACAATATGGTCTTGGTCCTGCTTTGCTCCCTTATCTTGGTCCTGGTCAACAGCCGCTAACTGGTCCTGTTCTTCCTGATAGCGGCGGTAGAGGGCCTTCATTCGGGCAATCAAGGTAATCGCGCTGAAGGGTTTAGTGACATAGTCGTCCGCCCCTAAACCCAGACCTAGGATCTGGTCACTCTCAGAATCACGAGCTGTGAGCATAATAATTGGTACCATCTTATTGCGCGCGCGGATTCGCTTACAGATTTCCTTGCCATTTAAAGAAGGCAGGTTTAAATCTAAAATAATCATTTCAATTTCTTCTTCATGGTTAAGAAAATACTCCCAACCCTCTTGACCATCAGCAATAAAAATGGCTGACCAGTCCTCTTCTGGTTCAAAGTACATGCCTAGCATTTCAGAAATCGAGGCATCATCTTCAATCATTAGTATACGCATTCGAGGTCCCCACTTTCTTTATCGTTCACAAAAATAAGTATTTTCTATGTGAGCCTTCAAAACTATTGTACCCTATTTAAATTAGCTTTGAAGTAAAAAATCTTAAAATTCTTTCGTGAATTTCAGCTTTTTTCGTTTATATATCTAATAGGAGGTGAGAATAAATGAATCAAGTTGCTTGTATCGGTCGTTTAGCCGTTGATGTTGAAATTAAAGAGTTTGCCAATGGCAATGCCGTCCTAAATAATCTCATTGCGATTAACCGACGCAATAGTCAAAAACAAGAAGCAGACTTTATTCCCATTGTCGCTTGGAACGGTACCGCCCGCCTAATCGCCAAATACCTTGAAAAGGGTGATGAACTAGGCCTAGTTGGTCGGATCCAAAGCCGGCGTTATGAGAATAAAGCAGGACACAATCAAACAGCGATTGAAATTGTGATCAGCGATGTCACTTTCTTACGTAAAAAAGTAAGCGACGCAGACAAGGTCATGACTATCCAAGTCGCTAAAGACTAATTAGAAAAATCCCTCCCCTAATAAAAACAGGCTGCGAAAAGGCAGCCTGTTGCTTTTTTATACTTTCAAATGTGGGAGGCGAGGATACAGAAGCTTCTGCCCACACCCTTAGTCGGGTTCGCAAAGGCAGAAAGGGAGTGACTTCAGAAAAGTGGAACGACCGGCTAAAGCCGCTCTTATCCGCTTTTCCTCCAGTCATCCCTTTCTAGACGCCTTTGCTCACACCCTGTTCTAGTCGGGGTCGCAAAAGCAGACTTGAAGTGATTTCAGCTCATCGAAACGTCTGACTAGCGTCAGTCTTTTTCGATGAGCCTCCAATCATTCAAGTCTAAGCGCTCTTGCTCTCACCCTTTATTTATAAATGGATTTGATTTCGAGGTAGTCTTGGACACCGTAGCGGCCGTTTTCGCGTCCGATTCCGGATTGTTTGTAGCCGCCATATGGAGCCTTGTTGCTCTTGCCGGATTTGTTAATGTAGACAGAGCCGGTCCGGATCTTGCGGGCAACTGCGATGGCTTCTTCATCGCTTGGGCCAACTACAGCACCGGATAGACCGTATTCTGTATCATTAGCAATTTCAATGGCTTCCTCTAAGCTGTCATAAGGGATGACACAGAGAACTGGGCCGAAGATTTCTTCTTGAGCAATCACCATCTTGTTATCCACATCGGTAAAGACAGTTGGTTCAACATAGTGGCCTTCACGGTCGATTTTACCACCGCCGACAAGTACGCGGGCACCTTCTTCTTTACCCTTTTGAATATAGGATTCAACGGTTTCTTTTTGACGTTCGGAAACAACTGGACCTACCACTGTATCAGGATCTGTCGGATCACCGATTACGACATTCTTTTCATAGTAGTTTAAAATACTTTGATTAGCCGCTTCCAATTCCTCGCGAGGAACCAAGAGACGAGTCAAGGCTGAGCAAGTTTGCCCACAGTTATTGACTACAGTATCCATGGATTTCTTCACAGCATAGTCCAAGTCGCCACCTGGCATATAAATCAATGGAGATTTCCCACCGAGTTCTAGGATTAACTTTTTAATGGTAAAGCTGGCATGTTGGTAGAGGTGGCGGCCCACTTCTGTTGACCCGGTAAAGGAAATGACATCAACATCCTTGTGTTCAGTTAGCACGTCGCCGACTTGACTCCCTTGGCCTGTCACTAAGTTAAAGACGCCCTTAGGTAAGCCAGCTTCCTCACAAATTTCAGCTAAGAGGACAGCGGTAATTGGGGTATCGGTCGCAGGTTTTACAACCACTGTATTACCCGCAATGAGGGCTGGTCCAATCTTACGTTCAATCTGGGTTAATGGGAAGTTCCATGGCGTCACACAAGCTACTACACCGAGGCCTTCCTTAACCACTTGCGTCCCATCAATATCTTCTTCGAAATGAACATTTTCTAAGTCATCGAACATGTCATCCATTTCTTTGATTGGTTGTTGGACATGCTTAGAGCGAGCGAGGCTGATCGGTGCGCCCAATTCTTGGACGATAATATCAGCAATTTCATCTTGGCGATCAACAATACCGTCACGCACTTTTTTCAATAAAGCAGTCCGTTCTTCTACACTGGTTTCATTCCATGCTGGGAAGGCTGCTTTTGCCGCTGCAACCGCAGCATTCATATCATCGGCAGTCCCCCGAGGAACACGCCCCACGATTTCACCATTGGCTGGATTCTTTACTTCCATCCATTCATTGGATGAGGCATTACGCCATTCACCATCAATATAAAATTGGTAATCTGTCATGTCAATATCACTTCTTTCTGATTTTAATGAGAATACGCTAAGCTTTTGCCCCATTTAGCTTAGGGTTATCTCATTGTAACACAGTTTAGCCGAAATTATCGACTTATTGCTTATATCTTTCCTATAAATTACCGGTCGCCGTTGTAAATACTTGGTACCACCACATAGTCAACGGTACGCAGGGCCCCCAAGTCGCGTCCTCCTGCATAGGAAATAGAGCTCTGCAAGTCTTCTTCCATCTCCTTCAAGGTAGAGAAGAGGCTGCCCCGGCTCTCAATTAAAATTCGCTTGCCTTCCACGTTTTTGTAGATGCCTTTTTGGAATTGACTAGCTGAACCGAAGTATTCCTTATAGGTGACACCATCTTCTTCAACTTGTTCACCAGGCGATTCCTCATGAGCAGCTAGAAGTGATCCTACCATCACCATGCTGGCCCCAAAGCGAATACTCTTCGCTAAGTCGCCATTGGTCCGAATTCCCCCGTCAGCAATGATCGGCTTGCGGGCGGCTTTAGCACAGAGGCGAACAGCAGCTAACTGCCAACCAGCGGTCCCAAAACCAGTCTTAATCTTGGTAATACATACCCGACCAGGGCCAACTCCCACCTTAGTCGCATCGGCACCGGCGTTTTCTAAATCGCGAACAGCTTCTGGTGTGGCAATATTCCCCGCAATCACAAAAGTATCGGGTAATTCTTCCTTAATAAATCGGATCATATCGATCACCGTTTGTGAATGCCCATGGGCAATATCGATCGTAATATAATCCACTGCCTGCCCTGAAGCCTTCACTTCACGGATGAAGTCGCGCTCCTCATCTTTAACTCCCACACTAATGGAAGCATAGAGGCCTTTTTCATTCATCATTTTGATGAAATCGAGGCGTTTTTCGGGTTGGAAACGGTGCATAATGTAGAAGTATCCCTTCTCAGCTAATTGGATAGCGAGCGCTTCGTCAATCACCGTCTGCATATTGGCTGGTACCATCGGAATCTTAAAGCGATGTTTACCAAATTCAACACTTGTATCGCATTCGCGACGGCTTTTCACAATACATTTAGCGGGAATTAATTGAACCTGTTCGTAATCAAAAGTTTGCACGATTTTCACCTTTCTGCTTGGCTATTCATTATAATTGTCCGCCGAATATTTTACTCTATATTAGCCACAAAAGCAAAGTTTTCCTTAAAACAATCTCATTTTTTCTTCCGACGACTGGGCGGTGGGTTGAGCAAAACTTGCCATTTCAAGCCCTGGCGAATCTCTTGTTTACTTGGACGCCGCTTAGGGTCTGAGTCTCTCTTCGGATTGATCCTCGGAAGATCGACAGCAGCCTGGTCCTGGTCCGCCAAAAGAGCTCGGGCATGGTCATCCAAGTAAGCCTTAAAGTCTTCATGATCTTCATGGAAACGGTCAACTGCATCATCAATCGCTTCGTTGGTCGTATCTGAAGTCATTGGCGCCAAGTCTAGATCTTGGTCCAGGTCATAGGCACCCGCCTTTTCTTCCTGGCCTCCCTCTAACTCAATGGGGGTGAGTGCTTCCTCTTCGCCAACAGTCTCTTCACTTGTTTCAGCTGCCTCCTGACTAGGGCCCAGTGCCTGGATTAGAGCTTTAGTGAGACGGTAAATAACATAAGCCAGTAAGACCCACGCCCACATTAGTCGTCACCTGCTGGGCTTTCCTCTTCCCCAAAGGACTGACGCATCTTCGTGTCAGCTTGGAGATTTTCTAATTGATAATGGTCCATCACCCCTAAACGGCCTGAACGCAAGGCTTCAGCCAGGGCAAGAGGCACCTGAGACTGGGCTTCAACGACTTTGGCACGCATTTCCTGGGTCTTGGCGATATTTTCTTGTTCATTGGCCACAGCCATCGCCCGTCTTTCTTCAGCCTTGGCTTGGGCAATCCGCTTGTCAGCTTCTGCTTGTTCGGCTTGCAGTTTCGCTCCGATATTGCGTCCAACATCAACGTCAGCGATATCAATGGAGAGAATTTCATAGGCAGTTCCTGAGTCCAGACCCTTGCGCAGGATGGTTTGTGAGATAGAGTCAGGGTTTTCGAGGACGATGGTATGGGTCTTAGATGAGCCGACTGTCGTCACAATCCCTTCACCAACCCGGGCAATGATGGTTGATTCGCCTGCCCCGCCGACTAAGCGTTCAATATTGGCACGCACCGTTACCTTGGCCTTGGCGCGAACCTCAATCCCATCCATGGCGACCCCAGCAATCACGGGCGTTTCAATGACTTTCGGATTAACCGAAACTTGGACAGCTTCAAAGACATCACGGCCTGCTAGGTCAATGGCAGCTGCCTGTTCGAATTCCAAGTCAATCATGGCGCGTTGGGCTGCAATCAGGGCATCCACCACCATGTTAATATCCCCACCTGCCAAGTAATGAGCTTCCAGGTCGTTGAGGTCCAAGTCAAGCCCCGCCTTAGTCGCCTTAATCAGGGGTTTGATAATACGAGACGGATTCACCCGGCGCAAACGCATGCCCACTAAGTCCCCTAAACCTACCTTAACTCCTGAGAAATGAGCCGTTACCCAAAGGCCCACAGGCACAAAGATAAAGAATAGGATAAGCAAGATAAAGGCTAAAAATACTAGAAAAGCTGCTAACCACACATTAGTCATGATCGATTCTCCTCACTTTCACATCTTTTGTCCGAACTGCAATAATTTCAACGGCTTGGCCACGGTCAACGAAATCTTGCTCACTGATCGCTTCAAGTACCTGTCCGTCCGAGACCCGCACCTTACCAACCGGTCTCAAAGGGGCGACTACCTCAGCCTGCTGGCCCAATAAATCTTCTTGGTCTCCTCCTTTGCCTTGAGAGCCTGGCCGGTCTTCTAAGACCAGTGCTTGAGCTTGGGGACTACTAAGGACCAGGCGGATCATAAAAACAGCAGTCACTAGGCCCAAATAAAGAGCAGCCAAAATTTCAAAGCCTAAAGTGTCGAGGGACAAGCGCTGCTGGAAGAGTTCAAAAGCCAGCATCCCCAGACCTATCAGCCCTAAGATTCCTAAAGAAGGTAAAAAGGCTTCAAAAATCACTAAGGCTAAGCCTAGGGCCAGGACACCGATAAAGGCATAATGGCCCGGGCCCCAGAGATAGAGCGCGATTAAAGCAAAAACTAAACTTAAGGCACTTGCTCCCAACCGGTACTTACCTTGAAAGCCATAGACCAAGCAAAGAACAGAAATGATAAAGATGATAAGCGCCATCTTAAGACCTCCCTCCACCTAACTTCCATTGACGGTTACCTTCTGATACGAGTATACAATACTTGCCAAGTTTCCTGCAATTCACAAGCTGACTTATAAGTTCGCCCATACAAAAAAGAGCTGGTCAAAGACCAACTCTCTAAATTTGTATGGGGTGCCTCCATAGCTAAAGTACTGATTTTGCACACTCTACTGCCGGCGCAATTCTTCGGCAAATTGGTTGATTTTGCGGAGGCGGTGGTTGACGCCAGACTTGGAAACCGGGCCGCTCTCCAAGGTCTCACCCAGCTCCTTCAAGCTGGCCCCTGGGTGTTTCAAGCGTGCCTCTGCAATCTCCCGCAATTTGACCGGCAATTCCCCTAAGCCGACTCGGGCTTCGATATAATTAATATTTTCAATTTGCTTACCGGCAGCAGTGACCGTCTTATTCAAATTAGCGCTCTCACAGTTCACAATCCGGTTGATGGAATTGCGCATATCCCGCATCACCCGGACATCTTCAAAGCGGAGGATAGCCTGGGTGGCACCCAGTAAGGCTAAGAAGTCAGAAATTTTTTCCGCTTCCTTAAGATAGGTAATATAGCCGCTCCGCCGTTCAATCTGCCGGGCATTGAGATCATAGGCGTTCATAAGCTCGATAATGTCTTGGTTGTGGGACTGGTGGATGGAATAAATTTCCAGATGATAACTCGACGTCTCTGGATTATTCACCGATCCTGCCGCTAGAAAAGCGCCCCGTAGATAGGCCTTGGCCAATTTGGGATCCGCTTTAATCGCTTGGGGAACCTGGGGGATAATCATTAAGCGGTCTAGGATCTCCATATCAGACAAGATAGCCTGGGCTTCTTGATGGATACGCACAATATAGACATTGTTCTTCTTTAATTTCATCTTCCGGCGCACAATAATCTCGCCAGTTACCTGGTAGGTTTTCTTAAAAAGACTATATATCCGCCGGGCAATGGCCGCATTCTCTGTCTGAACATTTAAGACCAGACCTTGACTCAATAAGTTAATCGAGCCATTCATCCTGACCAGGGCAGAAAGTTCTGCCTGGGCCTCAGCAACACTCACTTCAATCCGGGTTAATTCTTTTTTGACATCTGCAGCAAATGAACTCACGACTGGTATTCCTCTCTACTCGAAACCTTTGTCCGCTTCATAAAGACGTAAGATCGTTTCGACAAGTTTATCTTGATCATGATACACGCCTGTCTCTCTGAGGTCAAGGAAATCAGCTGCAACTATTTGGGCTTCCTCTTGGAGAATCCCTGCCCGGTCTCTTTCCACCTGGACCAAGTACTCTGGGGTGAGTTCAGATTCCATGTATTCATAGGGAACCGGGGCCTTGTTGATTAAGGCATAATCAATTCGCTTAGCCTGGAGGTGGTCATTGATCACCCGGACATGGTCCGCATCAGAAAAGTACTCTGTCTCCCCTAACTGCGTCATAATGTTACAAATATAGACGACCTTAGCTGGGCTTTCTAGAACTGCCTGGCGGATATCTTCAATCACTAAATTAGGAAGGATCGAGGTATAGAGAGAGCCCGGACCTAAAACAATCAGGTCCGCCTCGCGAATGGCCGAGACCACTTGACGGCCTGCTTGGGGTTCCCGGTCCTGGCAGGGACTGCCTGGCATACAGTGGACACTTACCCGGTCAATTGGCCGGCGCTGGCCAACAATTTCCGTTTCGCCATCAATCGTTTTGCCATCGCTGTAGTGGGCCCGTAAGACAAGCGGCTCTTCAGCTGCCGGGAGTACCCGCCCCTTGACCTTCATCATGGCCGATAAAAGACGGAGGGAGCTAAAGACATCCCCGCGCATCTCGGCTAGGGCAGCAATAATCAGGTTCCCAATCGCATGTCCTGAAAACTCCTGGTCTTCTGGTGCAAAGCGGTATTGGAAAATATCCTTATAGATTTGTTCGACTTCTGATAAGGCCACAATACAATTTCGAATATCACCTGGTGGAATGGTATTGAGGGAGGTCCGGATACTGCCGCTACTTCCCCCATTATCAGAGACTGTAACCACTGCCGTAATCTCACAATTGGCCTGTTTGAGACCGGATAGGAGGATGGGGAGGCCTGTCCCCCCTCCAATGACAGTAATTTTTAGCTTATCGTTCTTGGCTTGGTTAAGCAAGTCGCGGTTAATCATGAATGCTTCACCGCCGCCTGACTCTTACTGGCATCCCGGTGGGAAACATGGACATTGTAGCCCAACGCTTTGATATGGTCTCCAATGCGCTCGGTCAAAGCGACAGACCGGTGCTGGCCTCCCGTACAGCCAATGGCAATCGTCACACTGCTCTTTCCTTCTGCTTCGTAGAGTGGCAGAGTGAAGTCGATCATATCTGTAAATTTATCAAAGAAGGTCTGGGTATCGGACTGGGCCATGACATAATCATAAACCGGTGCATCCTGACCCGTCAGCGGTCTGAGATCTGTCTGGTAATAAGGATTGGGTAGGAATCGGACATCCATGACAATATCTGAATCGATCGGAATTCCATATTTGAAGCCAAAGGACATCACTTCTACCGTAAAAATGGCATCATCCCCGCTATGGAATTCACGTATTAAGGTTGCCCGCAACTCCCTCGGTGACAAGGACGAGGTGTCGATTACTAAATGAGAGTTTTCCTTAACGGCAGCTAATTGCTCGCGTTCACGCTGGATACCGTTTAAAACCGTACCGTCTTGCTGGAGCGGGTGGCTGCGACGAGATTCCTTATAACGCGATACCAACTTGCTGTCGCTAGCTTCAAGGAAGATGATTTGTAATTTCATAAAATCTTTATGGTCCATATTCGTGAGGACTTGGTTGAGTTCGGTAAAGAAATCACGCGAACGCAGGTCAATCACTAGGCAAACCTTACTGATCGTATTCGAACCTTGTAAGAGGTCCCAAAAAGAAGTCAAGAGGGATGGGGGCAAGTTATCGACACAGAAATATCCCATATCTTCAAAGGATTGCAAGGCGACCGTCTTGCCGGCCCCGCTCATCCCTGTAATTATCACAAGTTTAATATTATTTTTTGTCATTCGATCACTCCTATAATAAAGATGGGACTTTCCAGGTCTTTGACCTAGCTTGGATTCAACTTTTATGCTGTAAATTCTTTCATCGCTGCTTCATATTGGTCGAGAGCTTTTTGAGCAGCTAACTCATTCTCTGCCTCTACGCCAATATAGAACTTAATCTTAGGCTCGGTCCCACTTGGGCGAACAGCAATCCAGGTCCCATCTTCAAGTTCATACTTTAAGACATTTGATGGGGCTTGGTCTAAACTTTCCTGCTTGCCATCCGCATAAGTCTTGGTCTGGTCAGCAAAATCAGAAGTTGCTTTAACTTGAACCCCCGCAATTTCTTTGAGGGGTTCTTCTCTTAAGCCCTTCATCAATTGCTCAATCTTAGCGGCACCTGCCTGTCCAGGTAGTTTAACAGAAATGGTCTTTTCTTTAAAGTAACCATACTCCTGGAAGATTTCTTGCAGGCCATCATAAGGCGTCTTGCCTTGCTTCTTATAATAGGCGGTCATTTCTGACATTAGAAGAATAGCTTGCACGGCATCCTTATCGCGGACAAAGGGCTTAACCAGGTAGCCATAGCTCTCTTCGAAACCAAAGAGGAAGGTCTTGCTTTGGTCCTTTTGATATTGTTTGATCTTATCCGCAATCCACTTAAAGCCAGTCAGGGTATTAACAGTCTCAACCCCATAAGCCGCTGCGATCTTAGCTGGCAAGTCAGAAGAAACAATCGATTTCAAAATCACGCCATTAGCGGGCAGATCATTCGCTTCCTTCTTGGCTTGGAGAATGTAGTGGGTCATGAGTGCCCCAATCTGATTCCCGGTTAAGATTTGGTACTTGCCATTAGGTAGGCGGACAGCGCCCCCCATCCGGTCAGCATCGGGGTCGGTTGCTAGCAGAATATCGGCTGCTTCTGCTTCCCCGTACTTGATAGCATATTCAAAGGCTGCCGCATCCTCAGGGTTAGGATCTGGCGCATAGGTGAAGTCAGGGTCTGGATTCTTCTGTTCGTCCACAAAGACAACTGACTCGAAACCGGCGTGGTCTAGAGCCCGTGAAACAGGCATCTGGCCGGTCCCATGCAGGGGGGTGTATACGATGGTCACTTGGTCGCCCATTTCTTTAACCAGGTCTTGGTCAATGGTCACTTCCGCTACCCGGGCCAAGTATTTCTGGTCAAGCTCTTCTCCAATAATGGTTAAGAGATCAGTCGACTTCAGCTCTTCTTGAGACAAGCTAGGGATCGTTAGGAGGTCAACCCCTTCCGTGTGGGCCACCAGGGCATCGGCATCTTCAGGCGTCATCTGGCCGCCATCCGCGCCATAGACCTTGTAGCCATTATATTCAGCGGTATTATGACTGGCAGTAATCATAATCCCCGCAAAGGTTTCCAGTTCACGCACGGTGAAGGAAAGCTCTGGGGTTGGACGCAGGGATTCATAAACATAAGTTGGAATGCCATGCTTGGCCAAGACCGCTGCTGACTCATAGGCAAAGCGCTGGCTATCGTGACGGCCATCATAGGCAATCGCCACCCCAGCTTCCTTGGCCTCGGCCCCATAGTCCTCCATTAAGCGGGCCAGGCCTTCTGTAGATAGGCGAACCGTATAGATGTTCAAGCGATTAATTCCTGGGCCCATGAGTCCGCGCATACCTGCTGTCCCAAAAGCAATTCGTTGGTAGAAGGCATCTTCCAAAGCTTCGGAATCTTCTTTTAAAGTGTCTAATTCTTCTCTTAGAGTTGGATCGAGGTCTTCAAAGTCGTCCCAGTGTTTAAAATTTTCTTGCCAAGTCATGATTAACACTCCTCATCATATTCTTTTCCTATATTATAGCAAATTTTACCCGTAAAGGCTTTTAATCTTATCCTAATTTTCAAAAGATGTAAGCCCTTAACAAAAATCAGTCTCTTTTACGGTAGCTATTAGCCTAAGCAAATAAAAAACATAGTCAAAAGCCTAGTTACTTAGGCTCTTGACCATGCTTAATCAGGATTTTTTAAACTTCTTCGTCGTGGTAACCGTAACCGTAGTAGGAGTTGATCGCATCCCCTACGGCCCCATTATAGATGGCACCGAGGACATTGGCATTGACGGCATCGAGGAGCTCTTTGGACTTTTGGACATTACGAATCTGGGAGACATTCTCCCGCAATACGAAGATGACATTATCGACCCGTGATGCCATGATCTGGGCATCGGTCACCAAGAGGATCGGTGGCGTATCAATAATCACCAAGTCAAAGAGCTGCTCCAGTTCATCAATGATATCTGCCATCCGCTGGGAACTCAGGAGTTCGGCAGGGTTTGGCGGCTTAGGACCAGCCGGCAAGACATAGAGATTAGCCTCAGGGACATATTGGACATAATTCATGGTCTTCAGCTCTCTTTGGGTCAGCAAACTGGTCAGGCCAGAAGGTTCATCCACATCAAAAGTCTTATGAATCGTAGGCTTACGCAGGTCACAGTCCACAATGCAGACCCGTAAGTTCAGGTCGGCCATTACCGTTGCAATATTGGCTACAATGGTCGACTTCCCTTCCCAAGCTCCCGAGGATGTAAACATAATGGATTTGAATTTCTGTTCTTCCATGGCGAATTGAATATTGGTCCGAATAGTCCGAAACTGTTCCGAGACAATATCATTAGGGCGTTGGAGGGTAATCAAGCTGGAACCTTGGCGCTGTTCCCGGTTCTTTTTGACGATTTCTTTTTGTTTGAAACGAGAAAACATTCTTAACACCTCCTAGATGCGACGTTTATTGTCATCATAGTTAGCTGACCGGCCCTTCCGTTTGAAGCGGGTTTCCCGCACTTCAGTCTGGCTCATTTCGGGTAGGACCCCAATTAAATGCCAACCCATCTCGCTGACAATCTCTTCGCTGCGGACTGTCTTATCGCGGTAGGCCTGCCAGAGGGCCCAAAGCGAGGCGAGAAGGAAGGCTAGCCCACCACCGATCAAGATATCCCAAACGGGTTTAGGACGGATTTTTTTCGTATGGGTTTTAGCATCAGCTACTTGCTTGACCTGGCTATTGGGATAGATTTCATTCACCTGCTTGCCGAAGCTTGAGGCAATCTGGTTGGCTAAGTTGGAAGCCGTGTAGGGCGAATGGTCGACCACTGCAATTTGTAGCACGAGGGACTCCTCATTGGTCGTCACACGCACCCGATCACGCAGAGCCTGGTAGGACAAGTCCTCCTCCGCTCCTTGAGCGACCGGTTCCAGAACCGCTGGTGTTACGATAATTTCCTTATAAGTATCTGTCAGTGTCTTAGCCTGATCAGCTAGGGGCGCAGTCGTTTGTTCCTCCGTATTTTGGTGGACAATCACTTGGGCAGTCCCTTCATACTTGGGCTCAAGAACGAGGAAGGAGATAAGGCTGGCCAGGATCATCCCGATAACCGTTGCCATAATGATAAAGGCCAGCTTATTTTTCATAATTTTTAGAATCTCGGTTAGAGGTTTGCGCTGTTTCTTCGCCATAAGAACCACCTTTCTTCTTACTTTTGGCGCTTGAAGAAGTCAAAAAATGTCCGTTTCTTCTTCAACTGATAATGGGTCACCATGGGATCGCCATTCAATAAACTAATGGCATTTTGTTTTAAATCAAAGCTAAAACTTTCACCATATTTTTCTTCTAAGTATTGGTAAACGCTAGCCAAACTGTCCCCTCGCCAGGAATCGCTAGCACAGAAAGCCCCTGAGGCAATCACATGGAGATAGCGGCGCTCAACTAGGTCCCAGGCCAAACGGTAAGCGGGAGCTGGGCTGGAGGGGAGCAAGGAAGTCGCTGAAGCTTGAATACTGCACCCCTGCTCACAAATATCATAGAGGAGCTGAGGGTTTTTTTGAAAGCAGGCTTGCTTTTCAGGTTGGCTAATAATGGGCCGAATATTATGGGCAAGCAAGCTGAAGAGAACTTCCTGGGTACAGGCGGGCAAATCTTGGTCGGGAAAACGAATGAATAAATAGCGTTGGTTGAGGTCTGCGAAAGAAACTTTACCCGCCAAGACATCATCAGCTAAGCTTGCTTCTAACAAGGCTTCGTGCCCTGGATAAAGAAGGAGGGGCAAGCCTCTGCGGTCGAGCGCCTCCTGGTAGGCCTCAGCGACAGCTTCTAATTTAGCGAGCGGCGCGGTGGTCGTATCGTGCTGGTAGGGAGCTAGCGACAAGACATGGCTAGTGCCTGCTTGTAAGATTTGATTGACCCTGGGTAAGGTATCTTCAAAACGCAGGCCTTCCTCCACTTCCGGAAGAATATGGGTATGAACATCAACAAGCACACGCATCAACTCCTCTCAGTCACTCGGCTACTGGGAGAAATCTTCACAAGCAAGCAAACGGCTCTCCCCATCATAGCTTAATTTCATATCGATATACTGGTCGCTTTCAAATAATTTCTTAAGGAAAATCCGATCCCCTTCCCAGAGTTCTAAATCGGGAATCTGGTCGCGCTTAACCCATTCCAAGTCCCCTTCATAGGTCTGGATCACTTGCCGAGAAGCCAAGCGACCAGTATAGAGGAAGATGTAGAGGGGAGCATCATCCGCAAAGAAAAAAGTGATCACGCCCCGGGCCTGGGCTTCTAGAAGCTCTTGACCCGTTTCTTCCTTCACTTCTCTTTGGGCACATTCTAAAGGGCTCTCACCCCATTCGAACTTACCGCCTACACCTAACCATTTATTATGGTTGATATCATTAGCTTTCTTAGTTCGATGGAGCATAAGGACCTCATCGCCATCAATCAGATAAACTAAACTCGTTAATTGCAAGTCCTGCCTCCTCTTCTTTAATTGGCTTGGTAGCGGCGGGGTAAATTAGGAACGGCAATCACGCCATAAGCATCCCGACCTGCATGGATACCAATTACTGGGGTTAGATAAGTCTTTTCCACCTTAATATGGGGATAGGCAGCTGTAAAAGCTTGCTCTAGGGCTGCCACCCCTTCTGGATTGAGGGCATCCAAAACGATCAGCCGCTCCACCCCATCAGGATAGTCCTGGATCCGCTTCTCGATTTCATCAACAATTGTCGCATAAACACGTTTACGCGACCGCACCTTAGCAAAAACTTCTACCTTGCTATGGACCTCTAGCACAGGGAAGATATTCAATATTTTCCCAATGAGGGCCGAAGCATTACCAGCTCGCCCTCCCTTAACCAGGTAAGACAAGTCTTCAAAGCAACATAAAAGTGCTGTCTGATCAACCATTTTTTCCAGGTGGTCAAGGATCTCTGCTTCACTAGCCCCGGCTTCTTGAAGCCGTATCGTATGGTCAAGCAGGGCTTCAATAGCTAGAGAAATCGACTTAGAATCAATCACATGGACTCTTAAGCGATCATCATACTCGTGCATGACTGAATAGGCGGTTTGATAGGTCCCACTCAAGTCCGCAGACAAGAAAAAACCGTAAACTGCTTCATAGCCTTCCGCCACTAAGTCGTCCATAATATCGTAGAACTGCTGGGGTTGGGGCTGGGAAGTCGTCGGAATCTCTTCTTCTTTGGGTAAGTCTTCGTAGAAACGCTGTAGGGCTTCGGGGTCGGTCGTGTCACGCAAGCTATTGCCATTCGCATAATGAATCGATAGGTAAACTTGATAGACATCGGGATGGTCTTGGTAAGCTTCCGGTAAGGACGCTGTACTGTCAATAATATAAGCTGTTTTCATATCTAACCTTTCCAAGTTATCGCAAAATAACTTCATTCATAGAGTCTCGCTTGCAAGCAAGCGTATATGTTTATTATAACAAATCTGACCTTTAAATGATATGAAAGCGGCGGGTAAAGCCTCTTCCTAAGTCTAGCACAATCTTGTCTTCATGCCTCCTGATTAATTTTTAAAAATATATAAATACTCACTGAGGCAAGTTTTTTCATTGGCTTTCTTCTTCAATTTCAATACAATTATTGTTTTTATTCTCTTAAAAGAGGGCGCTTACACGAGAGAATGCTCCAAATGCCCGTCATGGCAAGGCTTATGCCTTGAATTTATCATACATAAAGATTAAATTAATGAAAAAGGAGGAATTATTTATGCATAGATTTAATCGTTATCTAGGAGCTGGCGACAAAGAAGCCGGCTACAACCTATCATGGGGAGCGATCTTTGCAGGCGTTGTTACTTTTATCGCCTTAATGATCACCCTCGGCTTTATTGGTAATGCCATTGGCTTCGGGACAGTGAGTCCTAAAGCGAGCGACCCAATGTCAGGCGTTGGAACCGGGGTCTTGATTTGGACCGTTATCCAATTAATCCTTTCGTTCTTAGGGGCTGGCTTTGTTTCTGGGATTACCGCCCGTCGCGTGGGTGTGGTTCACGGTTTCTTAACCTGGGCTGTATCAACCATCGCAACCTTTATTTTACTTTCAGTCGCTACCGTGTCGATCCTGTCATCTGTGGGGACTTTCTTTGGCCAAGTAGCACAGACAGCCGGTCAAAGCCTTGAAAGTGTAACTTCCTCAGCAGCTGATAGTGTCTCCAATGGCGTTAATGCCCTCACTGACCAAATTGATGTGAACCAAAGCGACATCCAAAGCCTAGAAAACGATGTCAACGACGTCCTACGTGATACCAATATTAAAGAGCTTCAACCAGAATACTTGAAGGGGCAGCTCCAAGGGGCAAGTGACGACATCAGCCAAGCTGCTAAAGACTTGGTAACGAATCCTGAGAATTCAGATGCTATCTTTGACCAATTAAGTAATCAATTGCAAGCACGGACAGAAAGCATCACGGAAAACGTGGATGAACAAGCCGTTGCCAATGCCATCGAATCTAACTCTGATTTATCCCAAGCGGAAGCTGAACAAACGACTCAAAATATTGTCGAGGGTTATAACCGTGCAGCAAGCGAAGCCCGTCAACAAATTGACCAAGCTAGCCAAGCGCTTGACCAAACCAAGTCTGAGGCTCAAGACGCGATTGCACAATTACGGAATGAAGCCAACAAAGCTTCTGACACGACTGCTCAAGCTTCAATCTGGGCCTTTGTCGGACTCTTACTTGGTGCCATTCTCTCAGCTCTTGGTGGTTACTTCGGGACAAAATTCGTCACAGAAGAAGCCAATGAAAATCATATCTAGTCTAAACTAGCTATTGCTAGGCAGACAAAAAGCGCCTTTAGCCGGGCGCTTTTTTTGTTGGCATTATTTTGTTATAAGCTTTGAATATAATTGTAGGCTTCTTGGCCAGCTTGACCACCGTCACCAACTGCGGTTGAAATTTGCCGCAATTTCTTTTGACGGATATCTCCAGCAGCGAAGATACCAGGAATTTTCGTCAACATGTTCTCGTCAGTAATGACCCAGCCTTCCTCATCGGTGATGCCAAGGTCATCAAAGCCAGCTTGGTTGGGGAGGAGGCCAATATAGATAAAGACCCCATCACAGTCTTCGACATACGAACTCCCATCCTTCTTAACAATTCGAACCCCCGTCACCTTCTGACCGTCGCCTAGAATTTCTTGGACTTGGGCATCCCAGGTGAAATCAATCTTCTCATTAGCAAAGGCCCGCTCTTGAAGAATCGCTTGGGCCCGCAACTGGTCGCGTCGGTGGACAATGGTCACTTGCTTGGCATACTGGGTCAAGTAAGCCCCTTCTTCAACAGCTGAGTCTCCTCCACCTACAACGATCAACTTACCATCCTTGAAGAAAGCTCCGTCGCAAACAGCACAGTAGCTAACCCCGCGCCCAGCATAGTCAGCCTCACCAGGCACATCCAGGAGGCGGTGGGTGGACCCCGTTGCAATCACAATCGCCTTAGCTTGGTAGGTTTCAGTATCGGTTTCAATCGTATGGTAGGGTTGGCCAGGATGAATCGCTTTAACATTCCCGTAGGCATAATCTGCCCCGAAACGCATGGCCCCTTCATACATGCTGGTCGCCAGGTCTGGCCCTTGGATGCTAGGGAAGCCTGGATAGTTTTCCACTTCAGCTGTATTCAAGAGCTCGCCCCCCGGTACACCCCGCTCTAAGATTAAAACCGATAGGGCTGCCCGTGAGGTATAGAGGGCTGCGGTCATCCCCGCTGGCCCACAGCCAATAACTAAGACGTCATATTGTTTAATTTCTTCAGTCATTCTCTCACTCCTTATTTAATTCGTCCTCAAGACTCAGGAGGTAGTCGGTCAGGCCTTGGCGGATACTCTCTTGGCCTAAACCATACTCGATGGTTGTCTTCATATAGCCAAGCTTATCCCCGACATCATAGCGTTGGCCCGTAAATTCGTAAGCAAATACTCGCTGGGTACGATTCAAACGATCAATCGCGTCGGTCAATTGGATCTCATTGCCTGCTCCTGCTTTTTGGGTTTCTAAAAGGCCGAAGATTTCAGGTGTTAATAAATAACGCCCAATAATAGCCAAGTTAGAAGGCGCTACAGAAGGATCCGGTTTTTCGACAAAGCGACGGACATTGTAGATGCCATCACGGAACTTAGCTTCAGGATCGATGATTCCATACTTATCGGTATCTTCCTCGGCAACAGGCATCACGGCAATGTTGGAAGCATGGGTCTCATTATAGGCGCCAATTAATTGCTTGGTTAAAGGTTCCTCATCTACCATCAAATCGTCCCCGAGCATGACCACAAAGGGTTCGTCGCCAACAAAAGCCTTGGCTTGAAGGACCGCATGGCCGAGGCCTAGTGGGTAGGATTGGCGCTTAAAGTAGAGGTTAAGCCCAACGTTCTCCTGAATTAGTTCTAGTAATTGGTCCTCACCCTTCTGCTTGAGGACGCCCTCGAGTTCAATATTCGAATCAAAGTAGTCTTCTAGAGGGCGTTTACTCTTACCCGTGATGATTAAAATATCTTCTATTCCCGACGCTAATGCCTCTTCCACAATAAATTGGATGGTTGGCTTATTGACAATCGGTAGCATCTCTTTAGCCATGGCCTTGGTTGCCGGTAAGAAACGGGTGCCAAAACCAGCTGCTGGAATAATTGCTTTACGTACTTTTTTCATAAGTCCTCCTTAAGAAATTACTTTAAGTTCTTTTCGCCAGATAGTCAATTAATGCGCTTCGTAATTGGGCTTCTTCCTTACCCTCCCGCATCATCAGCTGGGTTAGGGCTTCTTCCACCGGCATGCCTTCATAGAGAATAGCGTAGAGAGCATTGGTAATGGGCATATCGACACCCAAGTCAGCCGCTAATTCATATGCCGCCTTGGTGGTTGGAATCCCTTCGACGACCATACCCATCTTAGCTTCTACTTCTTCAGGGCTAGCTCCCTGAGCAATCTGGTTGCCGGCCCGCCAATTCCGAGAGTGGACGCTGTTACAGGTTACAATGAGGTCGCCCACCCCGCTTAAGCCAGAAAAAGTTAGAGGATCTGCACCCATAGCCAGGCCCAAGCGGGTAATTTCGGCTAAACCACGTGTGATCAAGGCTGCCTTGGTGTTATCCCCATAGTTTAAGCCATCTACCCCGCCGGCCGCGACCGCAATAATATTCTTCAGGGCCCCACCCAATTCCACACCGATACAGTCAGTGTTGGTATAAACCCGGAAATAGCGGTTGAGGAAGACGGCTTGGACTTCCTTGGCCGCTTCTAAGTCTTGGCTCGCTGCTGTGATCGTTGTGATATGGCGGACAGCCACCTCTTCTGCATGACTTGGTCCAGACAGTGCCACGATGCCACGGTAGTCGCAGTCTTCTAGGACTTCTTCGATAATTTGACTGATCCGCAAATGGCTGCCTTGTTCCAAGCCCTTAGAAGCATGGAGGATAAGCGGCGGCTTGTCTGCTTCCGAAGTTTGATCAGAAGCTAAAACTTCCTTCACTTGTTGACTGACAGACCGGATAGCCTTGGTCGGCACCACAAAGCAGACCATATCAGCTTGCTTGAGTGCCTCGCTTAGATCCGTCGTCACTAAGATATCCTCAGCCAGGTGCAGGTCGGGCAGGTAGCCAGCATTAATCCGGGTCTGACGGATCTCTTCTGCTTGCTTTGCATCAATGGTCCAGAGCCGAACCTGGTGTTGGTTGTCATTTAATACCATGGCTAGAGCCGACCCCCAAGAGCCAGCGCCTAGTACAGCAACACGATAACTTTGCATTTAGTTCTCCTCCGTTTTCTTCTGTTCAATCGCATAGAGACTCGCTTCCTGGTAGGGAGTGGGAGCTTTTTTCCAGCGCCGCCAGATAATTGCGCCTAGGCCAATAAGCACCAAGACTAAGGATAAGACTTGAGAGACACGGAAGGGGCCCCAATAGAGGCTATCTGTCCGCAGCCCCTCAATAAGGAAGCGTCCGATCCCATACCAGATCAAGTAGAGGAAGGTCGTCTCCCCTACTCTCAGTCTGCCCCTAATATTACGTAAATACAAGAGAACCGCAACCCCTAAAAGGTTCCATAATGACTCGTAAAGAAAGGTCGGATGGTAGTAAACCCCGTCGATCTGCATACCTTCCACAATAAAATCAGGTAAGTGGAGGCGGTCACGAAGAAATTCTACCGACACGGGGCCTCCATGGGCCTCCTGGTTAACAAAATTTCCCCAGCGACCAATAGCTTGGGCAAGCAGGAGGTAAGGAGCCATCACGTCCGTCAAAAGCAGGAAGCGCCAGCCCTTAGACCGACAATAAAGGTAAATAGTCAATAGGGCTGCTAAAACTCCCCCATAGATGGCAATCCCACCATTCCAAATTTGGATAATCTCATCCAAGTGCTGGCTATAATAATCCCATTCAAAGATCACATAATACAGTCTGGCTCCGATAAAGCCAATGGGAATGGCCCATACCAAGACATCTAAAATTAAATCCTCAGACCAGCCCCGCCGCTTAATTTCACGGCTACCCAATTGAATAGCTAAAAGGATTCCACCAGCTATGATAATCCCATACCAACGAATGGGCCAGCCAAATAGCTCGAAAGCGACGGGATCAATGGCTGCTAAAACATAGTCACTCAACATATTATCCTTCCTCTTGGCTGTTAGTTTCGATTAAATGCGTCAAACGATCCTCAAATTCCTTGGCAGAATTATAGCCAAGATCATTGGCTCGGAAATTCATGGCGGCCACTTCGACGATGCTCGAAATATTCCGCCCCATCTGAACCGGAACAGTAATCTTAGCCACCTTCACTCCAAAGATATCCTCCTCTTCGGCAGCGGTTCCCAAACGGTCATACTTGTCCCCTTTGTGCCAGAGTTTCAACTGGATAATCAAGTTCACCTGCTGCTTCTGGCGAACAGCTCCTGCGCCGTAGAGGGTCATAATATTAATAATACCCAGGCCCCGAATTTCCATCATGTTTTCAAGAATAGCGGGTGCCTCCCCCATAATTGTATACTCATCTCTTTGATAGAGTTCAACCCGATCATCGGCAACCAGGCGGTGTCCATTCTTAACCAGCTCGAGGGCAGCTTCCGACTTACCAACGCCACTCTCGCCCATAATGAGCACACCTAAACCATAAACCTCAACAAAGACGCCATGGCGCGAGGTACGGGTTGCCAAACGTTCCTGAAGATAGGTCGTCAGACGAGAAGAGAGGTGGGTGGTCGAGGTATTGATTCCAATCACCGGAATATGGTTTTCATTAGCTGCCTGGATCACCTCATACTCCGGCCGCAAGTCGCGAGAAAAAACAAAGACCGGTGTCTTATCCCGGGCCAGACGCCGCATCACCAATAAACGTTCTTCACTGGTCATCTTGCTCATAAAAGAATGCTCATTGCGGCCAAAAAGTTGGATCCGTTCTTCAGGATAATAATTAAAATAACCGGTCAATTCCAATCCCGGGCGTGAAATATCTGATACTATGATCTCTCGATCTAGATAGTCCTCGCCAGAAATAATATTCATCTTGAGTGCCTCTACTAGCTCACGAACTGTAACTACCGCCATGTAGAACTCCTTCCATCCTTCGCATCAATGCTGTTTTTCTCCTATTTTACCATAGATTCCCCCAAGAAGCTTCACCGACATCAAGGACCGCTCCTTAGGCAGGCAAAGAAAATAAAAAAGAAGCTGAAACAAATTAGCTTCTTTTTGTTATAGGTTAAAAGTCATTCCAATTTTCCTGTTGATCATCATCAATGTGTTCCGCTTCTTTAATGCGTCCAAAACCTCGGGGGTGGCGGTGGGTTTTCTCAGCTTTGCGCTTAAAAGGCTTTCCTTCACTTGGAATCAAATAAGCCGCCACGATGTAGATCAGGATGAGGAAGGGATTGAAGAAAGTGAAGATGGCGTAAAGCCAGCGAATAAGGGTTGAGCTGACGCCAAAATAAGCTGCCAGGCCCCCTAGTAAGCCGGTTAGAACGCGGTCTGTTTTGGATCTTCTTAATTTTTTTGTCATGATTAGCCTCCTATTGCTTAGCCTCTGCCTTCAACCAGATATCTCCAGAAACGGATGACAGGTTGATTTGGGCAGGGCGTGTCTCGCCTAAATAATATATGCTCTTCGCTTGGTTAAAGCGAGAATCAGCCAAGGTTTCTACCTTAAAGCTTTCTTGCCGCCAACGTATTGTCCCATTATTGGAACGCAGGTCAGCATTCAAACTCGTTGCTGGGTTGACATTGAGCTTGACATCTCCCGAAGTGGTCTGGCAGTTAACGGTCTCTAAGTCTGGGCTTGTCACCGTCAACCGCAAGTTCCCATTCAGGGTGTCCATGGCCAGCTCGCGAACCTCTCCAATAAAGCGCTGGTCCCCATTGGCTGTCTGCGCATCCAGATGGTCAAAGGCAACTTGGTCCAAGACCACTAAACCATTCTTGGTATTCACCCGGCCACTGTTTGCCTGGCACTCAGCGACCCGGATATCCCCATCAATGGTATAAAGATCCAGGCTTTCCGCTTCTAAACCAGTCAGCTGGATGCCTCCTAATAAACTCCTAAAATTCAATTGGCTGAATTTTACTTTGGGCAGGCGCAAGCGGATATTAGTAGACAGCAGGCGGTTATTTAATTCAAAACGTAAACATCCGCCTTGGTTTTCAATCAGGGTTCTTTTTCTAAAGGCCTCTTCAACGCTTTCTTCCTGGTACTTACCTAGGATAGTCCCTGTCACTAAGACTTCCACCTGGTCGATCTCGGCGACTTCAACCAGAATATCTCCCTTAGAGATTGAAAAATCAAAATCCTTGGCGATCTCGTCAAAAGTAAAGCGCTCCTCAAATTGCCGGGTGACTAAGTGGGGACGGGGGATTCCCGACCGGCCCCTGTCAAAGTGAACCGTTCCTTCAACGGCCGTCTTAAGGTCCTTGAACATTTGCCCCAAGCCTGATTTCTCTTCCTGGTCGGTCTTTGCTTTTGGCTCCTCTACTGGCTCGTCTGCTGAGTCGTTATTTGATTGACTAGCTTGGTCCCGCAAGCAAGCCAATTCTGCTTTAAGACCCTTGATCTCTTCTTCTAAGGCCAACTTGGACTCCGCTTCGTCCGCTGATTCAGCCAACCCCAGTTCTTCTAAGGCAGCCTCCTTGACATCTAATTCAGCTTCTAATTTTTCTTCGCGATCTAAATAGTAATTTTTCAGAATAGCTTGGGCTAAGTCATCCTGGCCTTGGTCTTCATAGAATTCCGCCAAGGCTTGTGCTTCTTCAAATGAGAGGCCCTGCTTCTGCTTTTGGCTATCACTTTCTTTAGCTTGGCGCTGTTCTAAAAGCACCAAGGCTTCTTCTCGACTGAGTAAACCTTCTTGAACTAATTTCAATATCCGTTGTTTGTCCTCACTCATCGTGTCGCCTCCTTGTTTATCTTGACCCTATTATCTCAATTTTTTCAAGCTTTAGCATAGGCCCTGAGATGTATTTATCCAGTAAGCCCCCGAAAGGCACAGCGGCTGCCTGCTGGACTGGCTGTCACTGCCAATTGAACTGGCAGCTCCTGCTTCAATTCCTCCACATGGGAAATAATCGCAATCAAGCGGCCACTGGCTTCCTGGAGCTCAATCAAGGTATCCATAGCCTGGTGGAGGGACTCTTCATCTAAGCTGCCAAAGCCTTCATCAATGAAGAGGGTCGAAATTTCTATCCCGCCTGCATGGTTTTGAATTACATCGCTTAAGGCTAGGGCCAGGGAGAGTGAAGCCTTAAAGCTCTCACCCCCTGATAGGGACTGGACGCTGCGGCTGCTACCGGAATAATAATCCATTACTGCCAAGTCTAAACCCTTAGCAGCTATCCCCCCCTTGTCTGTGTGGTCTCGCAAGAACTGGTAGCGACCGCTCGTCATCTGCTTAAAGCGTCGATTGGCCTGCTGGATGATCTGATCAAAGTAATAAGCTAAGATATAGCGCTCAAAAGAAATACGTTGGCTGCCTGACCGTGTCCCGTTAGCGACTTCAGCAAGTAAGACCAATTCCCCGTAATGTTGGGATTGAGCTTGGTAGCGGGCTAAGCGGGCACTGAAGGCCTGGTCGAGCTGATCTAGGCGGGCCAGCTGGGTCAAGCGACTATCCCGGAATTTTTGTTCTTTTTGAACTTGATCGCTTACTTCCTTGAGACGGGCTTGAGTTTGGTCAAGGTCTAGAGTCTCCTCCCTAGTAGCCAAGGCTTGACGGTTCTTGGCTATTTGTTGGTCCAGAGCATAACGGTCTTGTTCATAATTTCGCCAAAATTTCTCCACAGCTGACCAATCTTTATCCGCACGGTGGTAGGTAGAAAGGTCTTCGGCCGTGAGATCAAAATCGGCTAGGCTAGCCTGGAAGTGCGACCAGCCCTCTTGGTAACGCTGGTCTTGCCGTCCCAGGCTCTCTTCCAAGCCATCTTTTTGTGCTTTTAAGCGAACCACTTGGTCACTTGCTGCTTGGAAGCTGGCTTGAGCTTTTTGATAGGCCTCTTTTACCTTTTGAATTTTCTGTTCAAGTTCTTTTTCAGCAGCCAGGAGGGCATCCATTTCCTGGTAGTTTAGCTGGGCAGCCAAAGCCTGCATGTCCTCTTTTAAGTCCTTATACTGACTTTCCTGGTTATCCAAACGTTCCCTGAGCTGACCTTCTTCTTGTTTGACCGCAACTTGTTTTGCTTGGTAGGTCACGAGATCTTCTTGGACCTGGTCATAGTCCCTTTGGCGCTGGGCTTGGGCCTTCTCTTTGGCTAATAGCTGGTCCGCTTGGTCTTTTAGGCGACGGTCTTCTTCTGACAAGTCAGAGGAGAAGCCCCCTTCTTTTGCCTGGTCTTCCAGCTGGTTTATAAGCTGCTGAAATTCTTTTTGGGCATAGCCCAGCTGGCTACCCAGCTGGGTCAAATCCTGGTAGGCCTGGCGCTCCTCAGTTTCTAAACTGGCTATATCTGGCACCGGCCCCTCTTGGTCACTTGTCCCTTCATAAGGTACTGGATGGTCCAAGCTCCCACAAAGCGGACAAGCCTGGCCAGGGACTAAGTCAGCCGCTAACTTGCCCAGATAATCCGCTTGTTCCCTGAGCCGGCCTGCCTCAAGCGCCGACTGAGTCTGCCGCCAAGTCTCTTGAGCTGCTTGGTAGGCTAGCTCAAGCTGGCTAAACTGGTCTGCCTGCTCCTGCTTACTTGCCATTAAGTGGCGGTAAGTCGCATAAGCTGCCTGCTTATTTTCCAATTGGTAGCGCTCCTTAAGCAAGTCGTCAGGATTCAACCAGTGAGCCTGGATCTGCTGAGCTTTTTCTTTAGCTAGGTCAATCTTTTGCTCAAGCCTTGCTTGGTTTTCCTGAAGGGCAAGAAGTTTCTTTTGACTCGCCTGGATGGATTGGTCAAGTGCTTGGATATTTTCCCGTTTTTTCAACCAGGACTTTAAGTCATGTTCCTCCAAACGCATCTGGGCCAGCTCTTCCTCCCAGTCGTCGACTTGGGCATAGGAGTCTTGACTGGCTTCTAAGCTGCTTTGAGCAGCTTCTTTAGCGGCCTGGTATCGGCTAGCTTCTGCTTCGACTTCCCCCAGCCGCTTTCTTTCCTGGCTAATGACTTCCGCCAATTGTTCCAAATCAGCTTGATTCTTAGCTAGGGGCCGCGTTTTTTGATAGAAGTCCCAGTCCGCTTTGGCCTTATGATAGACCGAAGACTTTTGGTCTAGGTCAGCTTGTACTTGGGCCAAGCGGTCCGCTTCTTTTAAGCGTTCTAAATGTTGGTTTAGCGCCTGACTTTCTGCTTGCCCATCTCCGATCTTCTTTTCCGCTGCCTTAACACTTGCTCGCTGGTCTTCCAAAGCCTCCGCCACTTGGTCCCCAAAAGAGGCGAAATCTTCTTGATTAGCAGCTTCTCTTAAAGCTTCTTGACTCGCTTCATCTAACAAGTCCAGGATAGCCGCTTGATCCTCTTTAAGGGCTTGGTAGTCTTGGCCCATTTCTTTCTCTAAAGTTTGTTTCTTGGCTAGGAGGTCATCCTGGAAGTTTTTAAGCTGGTAGGTCGTAAAAATCTTGCGGAAGATGACCTCTTTTTCACGGCTAGGGGCCTCTAATAGCTGCTTAAATTCACCCTGGGGGAGCATCACAATTTGTCGGAACTGGTCGACACTGAGGCCTAATAGTTCTTCTAGGGCCTGGTTAGCTTCTTGGGTCTTTTGGAAGACACGGTCCCCTCGGTCGAAAGTTACATTTGCCTTCAGATTAATCGGGCGTTGGGTTTTAGGACTGGGGCCCTTTTGCTGGGGGATGCGTTTAACGGAATAAGTCTTTCCGCCAAGTTCAAAGCTCAAATAAACATAGGACAGTTCATGGTCACTAGCTAAGTCTGATTTGAGCTCAGCCTCCTGGCGCGAACTGCCGCTGGTCTTCCCATAGAGGGCATAGACAATGGCATCGAATATGGTCGTCTTACCAGCGCCAGTAGGGCCTGTAATTAGGAAAAGCTGGGTCTGGCCTAGGTCCCGGAAATCAATCTGCATCCGCTCACGATAGGGGCCAAAAGCTTGCATCTCTAATATAATCGGTTTCATTAGTCACGTACCTCCTCTCCTCTGCCTTGGGCCTCAGCCATGACTTGCTTAACCACTTGCTCTTGGTAAGCCGTCAAGACCTGACCCGTTTGATCTTCATAAAACTCGGCAAAGACCTGGCCTAAAGCTTCTTTTTGCTGGGCCTGGTAACCCGTTTCAGATTGTGGTTGATCGACTTCTAGGGCCGAGTAGGTCAAGGCCATAATGTGGGGATAGACTTTGCGCAAGCGTACCATCGCTTCATGGACAGGCTGGGCATCGGTCAATTCCACATAGAGGTAGTCATCGGACTGGTCGGCCATTAAGTCTTCAAAAGTCCCCTTTATCTGCCGCAAATCATATTTAGGATGGATGGGATGGGGGGTAACGGTCAAGTCTTCCTTGGTCAGATCAACTTCCAAAAAGACCTTCCGCTGACGGGCTTCCGATTTTGAGTATTTTAAGGGAGAGCCGCTGTAGTAGATATGCTGGTTCTTAACAAACTGGCGGCCGTGCAAGTGCCCTAGGGCGACATAGTCAAAATCCTCAAAGAGATCAGCAGGCACATAGGCAGAGTTCCCCATGCTCAGGGGACGCTCAGACTCTGTATGCTCTAAATCTGCCCCCGCCTCGTCCAAATCGACATTGGTTACATAGCCATGGAAGACTAAGAGGTTGAGGCGGTCAGGTTGCCAGTCCCCCGCTTTAATGGTTTGGATTTGAGCCGCTAGCGCATCGGCCATCGAGCGGATTGTCTGGTCAGGGTATAACTTTTGGATTTGACCATAGTCACTGTAGGGCAGAAGATAAACATCGGCCTCTTCCAGACAGACACGGCGGATTTCTTTTTTAACCATCCCCTCTAGGTACAGACCCTCCTTTTCTAAGATAGCAGAAGCATAGTCGATCCGCTCCCCGCTATCATGGTTGCCCGAGATAATACAAATAGGGCAAGCGATTTCTTCCGACATCTGGGTCAATAATTGATTGCACAGGTGGACACTCTCGCGATTAGGAAGCGACCGATCATAAAGATCCCCCGCAATAATCACAAGATCGGGCTCCATCTCTGCTACCTGACTGATCCATGCCGTTAAAACTTCCGCCTGGTCATCGAGCAGACTTCTTTCGTTGATCACTTTTCCGATATGCCAATCGGAAGTATGGATAATTTTCATATGGACTCCTCACTCGGTGAAAAAGAGGCTGGTAAATTCGTCCACCCTCTTTGACACAACTTATTCATTTTCCAGCAATGGTTTTAGGTATTGACCGGTGTAGGAAGCTTCCACTTGGGCCACTTCCTCAGGGGTCCCGCAAGCAACGAGCTGGCCACCCTTTTCACCGCCTTCTGGTCCCAAGTCAACAATATAATCAGCAGTTTTAATCACATCTAGATTATGTTCAATAATAATCACCGTGTTCCCCGCATCCACTAGACGCTGGAGGACCTCTAAGAGACGCTTAATATCATGACTATGTAAGCCGGTCGTTGGTTCATCAAGGATATAGACCGTCTTCCCTGTCGCCACGCGCTGGAGCTCACTAGCTAATTTCATCCGTTGGGCTTCACCACCGGAAAGCGAAGGCGCAGGTTGACCCAGGCTAACATAGCCCAAGCCTACATCCACCATGGTCTGCAATTTACGCTTGATCTTTGGCACCGCAGAGAAGAAGTCCAAAGCTTCCTCAGCCCGCATGTCCAAGACCTCCGCAATATTCTTTCCTTTATAAGTGACTTCCAAGGTCTCCGCATTGTAGCGGGTCCCCTTGCAGAGCTCGCAAGGCACATAGACATCTGGCAAGAAGTGCATTTCTACCTTAAGGATACCGTCACCCTTGCAGGCCTCACAGCGCCCTCCTTTGACATTAAAGGAGAAGCGTCCCTTATTGTAGCCACGGATCTTCGCCTCATTGGTTTGGGCAAAGAGTTCCCGAATATCGTCGAAAACAGAGGTATAGGTCGCTGGATTCGACCGGGGTGTCCGGCCGATTGGACTCTGGTCAATATCAATAATCTTGTCTAGGCCCTCATAACCAGAAACACTATCTGCCTTGCCGGGATGAATTTGTGCCCGGTTGAGGTCGCGCGTCAAGGTTTTCTTAAGGACTTCGTTGATCAGCGAACTCTTACCCGAGCCAGAAACGCCAGTCACGACATCCAAACGCCCAATAGGTAGGCGGACATCGATCCCTTTCAGGTTATTCTGGCGGGCGCCCTTAATCTCTAGCCAGCCTTTATCTTCCTGACGACGTTCGGATGGGACTTCAATGGCCAGGTCCCCACTCAGATAGCGGCCTGTCAGCGAATCAGGATTTTGAGCCACTTCTTGGGGTGTGCCGCTAGCCACGACTTCTCCCCCGTGCTCACCAGCACCTGGTCCCATATCGATAAGATAATCCGCTGCCCACATGGTCTCCTCGTCGTGTTCCACTACGATGAGGGTATTCCCTAAATCACGCATTCTCTGCAGAGAACGGATCAGGCGGTCATTGTCTCTTTGATGGAGGCCTATCGAAGGCTCATCTAGGACATACATGATACCCGATAGGTTAGATCCAATCTGGGTAGCCAAACGAATACGTTGGGCTTCCCCACCCGATAAGCTGCCAGCTGAACGATCGAGTGTTAAATAATCAAGGCCAACTTCTTGTAAGAAACCCAGCCGAGACCGTAATTCTTCAAGAATAGGTTCAGCAATTTCACTATCCTGTTCCCCCAAGTGGAGTTGCTTAAAGAAGTGGATCGTTTTCTCAATCGGCATGGCCGTTACTTCGGCTATATCCTCACCTTCGACCTTGACACAGAGGGCTCGCTCATTCAAGCGTTTGCCATGGCACTTGTCACAAGGCAATTCGGCCAGGTATTGCCGCATATTGTCGCGCACCATATTGGAGGAACTGTTATGGTAACGCCGGCTGACATTATTAGCGACTCCTTCAAAGGTCATATCCTTATCTTGGACCTTGCCAAAGTCATTAACATAGTGAAAATGGAAGGTCTCATCCTTAGAGCCATAGAGCAATAAGTCCCTCTGCTCTTCTGTCAGGTCTTCAAAAGCTTTGTCGAAAGGAATATCAAAGGCTTCCGCTGCTTGTTTTAAGAGGGTAGGATAGTAGCCTGACCAATTAGAATTCCAAGCCTGAATGGCGCCCTCTTCTAGACTTTTGGACGGATCAGGTACCAGTAAGTCCAAGTCAACCACCAATTTCTGCCCCAAACCATCGCATACTTCACAACGTCCATAGGGTGCATTGAAAGAAAAGAGTCGAGGTTCCAGTTCCCCTACGGTAAAGCCACACAGGGGGCAGGCATAATGCTCAGAAAAAAGGATCTCTTCCCCATCAATGATATCCAAAAGGGCATAGCCATCCGTTAGGCGGAGGGCGGTCTCCAAAGAATCTGCTAAACGCGTCCGGATACCGTCCTTAATGACTAAACGATCAATCACAATATTAATATTATGTTTCTGATTTTTATTCAGTTCTGGAATGTCCTCGATATCATAGAGCTCGCCATCAATTTGAACCCGGACATAGCCCTGCTGTTGGATCTTTTCTAGCAAACGTTTATGCTGGCCCTTCTTGCCGTAAACCACTGGTGCCATGACCTGGACGCGGGTTCTCTCTTCCAAGGACTCCGCCCGCTCAATCATCTGGTCAATGGACTGACTAGCAATCGGTGTCCCATCATTGGGACAGATGGGGTGGCCTACCCGGGCATAGAGTAAACGTAGGTAGTCGTTCACTTCCGTAATCGTTCCTACAGTCGACCGAGGATTTCGGTTGGTTGTCTTCTGGTCAATTGAGATAGCGGGACTCAGCCCATCGATACTATCAACATCTGCTTTACGAGAATTCCCTAAGAATTGACGAGCGAAGGCTGACAGGCTTTCAATATAACGGCGCTGTCCCTCCGCATAGAGCGTATCGAAAGCTAGAGAAGACTTTCCCGAACCTGATAAGCCTGTTACAACGACCATTTCATTGCGTGGAATTTCAACATCAATATTTTTTAAATTGTGAGAACGCGCCCCACGAACCACTATTTCATCTCTCACAGACTTCACTCTTTCTTTGACAATTTATCCATGTATACAAACAAGTGTTCTAATTCATTATAGCATGGATCAAAGGAATTAACTATATTATACTCCACGCCCCATTCTAAAGCTTTCCTAGTCGATTCTCAAATGATTTGCAAAAAAATAAGCCGGACTCGAGGTCCGGCTGGATAAAATATAATTTGATTAACCAAAACGTCCTGCAACATAATCGGCTGTCTGCTCGTTATTTGGATTATTGAAGATTTGTTCGGTTGGTCCGAATTCAATAATCCGTGAATGACCAGGCGCTCGATCAGGGTCAGCATAGAAGAATGCTGTATAATCAGATACCCGGGCTGCTTGCTGCATATTGTGGGTTACGATAACAATAGTATATTTTTCTTTCAACTCTTGAACAAGTTCTTCAATCTTAAGGGTTGAAATTGGGTCCAAAGCTGAAGTTGGTTCATCCATCAGTAAGATTTCAGGTTTTACTGCAAGGGCACGTGCGATACATACCCGTTGCTGCTGACCACCAGAAATCGCTAAACCAGACTTGTTAAGGTCGTCTTTGACTTCATCCCAGATGGCAGCCCCTTTAAGAGAAGTTTCCACGATTTCATCTAATTCTGCCTTATCTGTAGTCCCGTGAGTCCGTGGCCCATAAGCTACATTGTCATAGATGCTCATAGGGAAGGGGTTAGGTTGTTGGAAAACCATCCCCACCCGTTTTCTCAAGTGGTTAACATTGACATCCTTGGCATAGATATCCTTACCATCTAAAGCAATCTCACCTGTAATTTTGCAACCTTCAATTAAATCATTCATACGATTTAAACTCTTTAAGAAGGTTGATTTCCCTGAACCTGATGGGCCGATTAAGGCGGTTACCTGTTTTTCATAAATATCCATATCGATATCTTCCAAGGCTTGGAAATTGCCATAAAATAGGCTCATATTCCGAGCAGTCATTGTTACTTTGTGTTCTTCTGCCATTTTATTTTTGTCCCCCTTGAGCTCCTAATTTATTGGATAACCAAGTCGATAATCCGTTGATAATTAATACAAATAATAGTAAGACCACACCTGTTGCCATGGCTTGGTCACGGTGCAAGCCTTCTGTTGATAAAATATACATGTGTAAGGCCAGTGTCCGACCAGATGCAAATAAGCTATCGGGCAAGCTAGTTGCGGTCCCTAAGGTGTACATAAGAGCCGCCGTTTCCCCAACAATCCGTCCAATCGCTAAGATAATACCGGATAGGATACCAGGCATAGCCACTGGTAAAACGATCTTGAAGATGGTCCGTAGTTTACCAGCCCCTAAACCAAAGCTCCCTTCACGCATCTTATCGCTGACAGACATCAAACCTTCTTCGGTATTCCGAATAATTAATGGAAGGACCATAACCGCCATGGTCAAGATACCTGCTAGTAATGAATATTGGAAGCCAGCAGCAATAACAAAGGCTAGCATCCCGAACAAACCATAAACAATGGATGGAACCCCTGATAAGGTATCAGAAGCTACCCGAATGGCTTCTACCCATTTATTATTCTTACCAGCATATTCAATCAAATAAAAACCAGCGAATACCCCCAAAGGTACAGCAATTAACAAGGCACCTAGGATCACATAAATAGTTGTGATAATGGCGGGCATCATCGACACATTATCAGTTGTATACTCAAAGGCAAAAAGGTCTGCTGATAGGTAAGGAATCCCGTTAATTAACACATAGCCGATAATATAGATAAGCCAAGCAAAAGTTACGATAGTAAAGAAATAGGTTAGGTACTTTAATGCTTTATCCATTAGCCTTGCACGCCTCCTTTGCGTTTAACAACTGCTAAGATCCCGTTGATCATTAGGACGATGACAAAGAGTACAGCCCCAGTTGCAATGAGAGCGCTCCGGTGGTCGCCAGATGCATAGGCCATTTCTAACATAATGTTAGCTGTCATGGTCCGGGTCCCTTGGAAAAGACCTTTAGGGAAGACAGCTGCGTTCCCGGCTACCATGATAACCGCCATGGTTTCGCCGACAGCCCGGCCAATCCCCATAATAACGGAGGCCAGAATCCCCGAGCGAGCAGCTGGTACCATAATGCGGTAGGCTGTCCGGTCGTGAGTTGCCCCTAAACCAACAGAAGCTTGGTAATAGGACTTAGGAACCGCACGCAAGGATGATTCAGACATGGTAATAATAGTCGGTAAGATCATAATACCCAAAACTAGGCCAGCTGTAAATACACTCATCCCGCTGGAAGGAATTCCCATCGACCGAACTGTCTTACGGATAATCGGAACTAAAACCACCAAACCGAAGTAACCATAGACGATGGATGGAATCCCAGCCATCAAGTTGACCCCTGGTTTAAGGATTTTATGCAATTTGTCAGGGCAGTAGAAAGCCATAAAGACTGCTGTAAAAATGCCTGTCGGAACTCCAAACAAAATAGCCAGGCAGGTTACATAGAAAGATCCAACCAGCATTGGAGCAATCCCATAGATATCATTAGTTGGCTTCCAAGTATCACCAAACAGAAAGCTTCCCAGCCCATAGTCAGCTAAGAAAGGAATACTGCGTGCAAAAATGAAGTAGCAAATTGCTGCTAAAGCAAAGATAGACAGCAAGGCGCAGATGAAGAAAATCCACTTCATTACGACTTCAAGTGTATTATTTTGATTCATTGCTTTCTCCTCTAAAATATACAAGTCTCATAAACATTGGAAAACAGCTACTAGTGTTCAATAGTAGCTGTCCTCCTCTCTTCTTAAGCTAGGTCACTATTTAACTTCTGACCAATCTGTGATTTCACCCACGAAGATACCTTTAACACTTTCTAAAGTAATATCTCCTAAACCATTTTCATTATTTACAATAACAGCAATCCCATCTTGGGCAATTGCTTCTGCTTCAACATCTGTTTCGTCTTCCTTAAGTTCACGGGAAGCCATACCGATATCAGCGGTTCCTTCTTGGGCAGCTTGTACCCCTGCACCAGAACCGTTTTGGGTGATGTTAATGCTTACACCTGGGTTTAACTTTTCATATTCTTCTTTTAATTTTTCCATAACAGGGCCAACAGAAGTGGAACCAGAGATATTGATATTTCCTTCTGCAGAACCGTCGCCGGCATAAGCCTCAGCATCGCTCTTCACTGGTACATAGCCTTCAGCTAAGATAATGTCTTGGCCTTCCTTAGAGAAGATGAAGTCATGGAAGTCTTGAGCTGCGCCTTCTAAGTCGCCCTTGTGAACAATATTAAATGGACGAGCAATCGCATAGTCACCAGAGGCAACATTTTCTTCAGTTGGCTCAACCCCATTGACATTTAAGGCCTTAACGGTATCGTTTAATGACCCTAAAGAAATGTAGCCAATAGCTGCTGGGTCCCCAGCGACAGAAGTCATCACGCCGTCTGTTGAGTTTTGGATATCTGCCACATCCGTTGTGTTATCGTTGTCGCCTTCTTTAACACCTGTAATTTCAACAAAGGCATCACGTGTACCAGATCCTTCTTCACGGCTGATCACTTGGATTAAACCTTCAGGAGCACCAGAAGCGCCACCTGCATCAGCTTCAGAATCACCGCTATCGCTAGCTGAGTTACCACATGCTGCTAATAGAGCCGCACTCCCTAATACAGTGATTAATTTTGAAAACTTCTTCATTTCTACCATGAATTAACCGTCCTTCCTAAACTCTTGGAGTTCATTTGGATTAATAATTTTTGCTATATATTAATCATACACGTTAAATGTAAATTTCTTGTATAGTTTGGGCTAAAAATCCGCGAGTAATGTTAAAGTTTTGTAAATTTTGTGTAAAGTTTGTTATAAATTAAAATTAAAAAAACTATTCTTCTAAAATCTCAATTCCGTCATCATTATCTTCTAAGTCGAGCATAGGCAGATAGACATTGAAACAAGAGCCCTGACCATACTGACTCTCTACATGGATCTTCCCGTTCATGCTATTGACCAAGTTACGAACAATAGATAAACCGAGTCCTGTCCCTCCTGAATTGGTGGACCGATCCTTGCTCACCCGGTAAAAGCGTTCAAAAATACGGGGCAGGTCTTCACGGGGGATCCCGACACCATTATCCTTGACGCTAATATGAACATAACCCTCTGCTTCCATCAGGTCTAAGATAATCCAGACATCGCCACCAGGATTGGTGTACTTGATCCCATTGTTCACGAGATTCGTTAATATTTGATCGATCCGGCCAGCTTCACTATTGAAAATAATCGGCTCCTCTCGAAGATTCACTGTATGGAGTGAGATTCCTTTCCGCAAGGCTAGTTCTTCCGCTTGCACCACAGCACCGTTAGCCAGAACTTCCAGGTCGATACTTTCTACCTTATGACCAATCTGATCCTGTTCAATCTTAGACAAGTCCAAAATATCCGAAATTAAAGAGGTTAAACGATTACTTTCAGAAGCTATGATACCGACAAATTCCTGGGCCAAGTCAGGATCTTCCAAGGCCCCATCCAAGAGGGTTTCAGCAAAGCCTTGGATCGAGGTAATTGGCGTCTTCAGCTCGTGGGAGGCATTGGAAATAAAATCTGTTCGAACCTTCTCTAAGCGTCTAATCTCCGTAATATCATAGATCAGGACAATTACCTGGCTCCCCGTATCAGGACCCGCCGGCGATTCCTCGATATAAATCACATTCACATCTAAGATAACCTCTTTGGGATAGTATAAATAAACCTCATCGTTGTAATTACTCTTGTCTTGAAAACAATTCTCAATCATCTGTTTGAGCCGGTAACCATGGAGCACATTATCATAGCGCTTGCCCCAAATATCATTCGTCTCAATACCTAGTATCGTAAAGAAGGCTGAGTTACTTACCTGGATACGCTGCTGGTCATCAATAAGAAGGACCCCAACAATCAAGTAGTCAATCAGCTGGTTTAAGCGTTTCTGTTGGGTTAGAATCTGTCCCTGCTGCCGTTCTAAATTCTCTGCAAGACCGTTAATATTGCGACCGATTTCATCGAACTCCTCGATCCCCTTACTTTCATAGCGACTCTGATAATCATTATGGGAGAGATCATCAACAATCCTGGTAATAGCCTGGACAGGATTCGATAAACGTTTGAAATAGTAATAAAGCAAGGCTAACAAGACTGCCATAGCCAGTATCGAACAAATAAAAGCAATCCCCATCAAACGTGATTGGGCAGCAGAAAGATCGGACACCGCCCGGATAATTTGAATATAAGCGATGGGATCGCCCTTGCTATTGCGCATAAATTCCGTGTACTGGTAGATGGTATTATCTTCGGAATTGTTATCATGGGTCTTAAAATCTGTCGTATTGGCCCAGGCTCTGTCAAAAGCTTGACTTTCTCGAGGTGCAGCAGGCAAGTCAGCATTCCCCATAGCAATTAATTCCCGCTTATCCATATCATAAATAATGATCCGCTCAGCTGGGTTGAGAACACCAATCAAGTTATTGATCATTCCCACCCATTTGCGGTCACGATTTTGAATATTTTCTTCATCCAAGGACATAAAAGATTTGCGCAAGGTAGCAGCTGTCTCTGTCATCTGTTCCTGCGTTTCCTCACCGACAGCGTGTTCCACCACTAAGTTGGCATTATAGGCAAAGAGAAAACTATAGAGAATAAAAAGTAGGGCAAAAAGACCCGTTAAACGTGCTGTGAGCCGCTTCATGGCTTAGGAACCTCAAACTTATAGCCGAAGCCCCGAACCGTCTTAATATACTGTGGTTTCTTGGTATCCTCTTCAATTTTCTCACGCAAATGGCTGATGTGAACATCCACAATACGTGTTTCAACCGGATAGTCAAAATCCCATATTTTCTGAAGCAATTGTTCCCGCGATAGAGTCCGGTTCACCCGTTTGGACATATAATAAAGCAAGTCAAATTCTTTAGGTGTCATGTCAACAAGCTGGCCGCGCACGCTAACGGAAAAGTCTCCCGTATTGATGATAATATCTCCCACCTTGACCAACTCATCTTCCTCTAAGTCATCCACTGGAACAGGATAAGAATTTTCTGCTACATGTTGGCGCAAGGAGTCAGCCTCTGCTTGGGACTTGGCTTTTTCTTCCGATTGCCGAGTAGAACGGCGCAGGATCGCCTTCATCCGTGCCAAGACTTCGCGTGGACTGAAGGGCTTCGTCATATAGTCATCCGCCCCTAGTTCAAGCCCGATAATCTTCTCCAACTCTTGGTCCTTAGCTGTTAGCATGAGGATGGCTGTTTCGATATTTTTTTGCCGGAGACGGCGGCAAATTTCCATCCCATCAATACCCGGCAACATAATATCCAAGATGATCAAGTCAAAGTCATTGCTTTTCCCTAATTCGTAACCCCGGTTACCATCTTCCGCCGTCGTCACGTCATAGCCTTCCTTCTCTAAGTTAAATTGCAATAACTTACGAATTGACGCTTCATCATCAACAATTAGTACCTTTTTCATTCCTTACACCCCATCTTCATCACGACTTAATTCTCAACTTCATTATCCAACTGAGCCTTAAGATAGGCATCAATAAAGAGATCAATCTCGCCATCCATCACCCCATCGACATCGCCTGTTTCGCAATTCGTTCGGTGGTCCTTGACCATGTTATAAGGATGGAAAACATAAGATCGGATCTGAGAGCCCCAGGCAATCTGAGATTTCTCGCCGCGGATTTCATCCAACTCTTTGGCGTTTTCTTCTTCTAGAATTCGAGCCAATTTAGCTTGGAGCATCCGCATGGCGACTTCCCGGTTCTGGAACTGGGAACGCTGGTCTTGAGAGGCAACAACAATTCCCGTGGGCAAGTGCTTGAGGCGGACAGCTGATGATGTCTTGTTAACATGCTGGCCCCCAGCCCCTGACGCGCGAAAAACGTCCATTTCAATATCATCCGGATTAATCTCAATCTCTGTCTGTTGGTCAATCTCTGGCATCACCTCTACTGAGGCAAAGGAGGTATGCCGGCGACTATTGGAATCAAAGGGTGAAATTCTTACCAAACGATGAATCCCATGTTCAGACTTCAAGAGGCCATATGCATTGTGGCCAAGAATTTCCATCGAAACCGTCTTAATGCCTGCTTCATCCCCAGCTTGATAGTCTAAGTAATTAATCTTATATCCATGTTGGCTCGCCCAACGTTCGTACATCCGGGTCAACATACTCGCCCAGTCTTGGGATTCCGTTCCCCCAGCTCCTGGATGAACTTCAACGATCGCTGAAAGCTTATCATACTCGCCACTGAGCAGCATGTTTCGTTCATACTTAGCCATTGCTTGGGTGAAAGCTTGCATCTTATCCTGCAATTCTGTCCCAAGATCGGGATCATCAGGTTCCTCATTGACCAATTCATAGAGAGTCTCAAGTTCCTCGTACTCTTCCTCCAAGTCATGGAAGGTTTGATAAACAGACTTCGCCTGGTTATTGGCTTGAATCAATTCCTGAGCCTTGTCCGAATCGTCCCAAAAGGATGGATCCAGCATTTTCGCTTCGTTTTCAGCAATCGTCTCTTCCAAACTGTCTAAGTCAAAGAGACCCCCTGAAGCTTTCCAATTGATCGCGGTTTCCATCGAGCGAGTGACGAATTTCGTACAATTCCATTATATCCCACACTTTCTATCTATATAATTAGCTAAAAACCTTCAATTCTAATTATAAAGGAATTTCTAGCAAGCACAAGTTGAATCCTCTTTCGGCCAGCTTGCAAATCCACACAAAAAGAGCCAGCCTGAGACTGACTCTTTAAGATAAATGATTTTTTACAGACTGTCTTAGTCTTTAGTGAACTCTTCTTCAATATCAATTAAACCATATTTGCCATCATGACGTTTATAAACTAAGGCAAAGCTTTCGGTTTCTGCATTTTCAAAGATGAAGAAGTTGTGGCCGAGTAAGTCCATTTGGAGAACAGCTTCTTCTGCTGACATCGGTTTAACTGAGAAAGTTTTTTGACGAACGATTTCAATCCCATGATCGTCGCCCCCAGTTTTCTGCTCATCAGCAGCAATTTCACCGAGTCCTTTTTCCCGAGAGCGGCGGTTCATCCGTGTTTTATACTTGTGAACTTGGCGCTCTAGTTTATCTACCACTAAATCGATGCTCCCGTAGAGGTCTTGTGAAGTAACTTCTGCACGGAGCGTCAATCGTGGGAGAGGAATGGTAACTTCTGCTTTCGCATCATGGTTTTGATAAACCTTAGCATTCACGTATACTGTTGCCTCTGGATCATTATCGAAATATTTCTCTAGCTTACTAATCTTATCTTCCGCATATTGACGGATAGCCGGAGTAATTTCAATATTTTCTCCCCTAACATTATAAGTAAACATAAATACTCATTCCTTTCTAACCAGTTTCCTGGCGAAAGCTCATTCGCTTTCTTGATTCTAATCTTATTATAAAAAATAACGCTTTCTTTTTCAATGAAAAGGCCTTAGAAATTTAATTTGTTCAATCTATCGTGCCAAAGTAAAGCCCGATAAATCCTGATAACCCGCTTGGTTGAGGGCTTGGTAACAAGCAAACATAGTGGCTCCCGTGGTATAGACATCGTCAAAAAGAATAAAAGCCTGGTCTTTGGGATAGGAAAAAGTTGGAGCTAAACGGATACCGCGGTCCACTTGGAGGCGCTCGCGTCGTCCCTTGAGTGCTTGCTTCCCTTCCTTGGACTGGCTAGGTAAGAAAGCTTGTTCATAGGGAAGGCCGACTGCTTCTAGGATACATTCGGTTTGGTGGAAGCCCCGCTTACGGTAATTGGACTCACTCGACGGCAGAGGCAGCCAGATAGCTTCCGGCCGTTCTTGGTGAAAGTCACGCATGACTTGTTCAAAAGAAGCAGCCAATCGCACATCCCCCAAGCGTTTGAATTGGTGGAGCCAGGCCTTAAAGGCTGCGTCGTAATGCAAGAGGGCGCAGTTTTTAAAATGCCAACCCTGGTCCTGCCAGCGCAGGCAGTCCCTACAATAAACACTATCTAGGTCTTCATGGGGGCGCCCGCATTGCTGGCAGGTTTGCCCACTTATCCAAGCAAAACTTTGCCAGCAGGCTGTACATAACTTAGCTTCTGTAATAGGGTGGAAAGCTAAAAAATCCTTGAGTGAGAAATGAGCCGGCATGCTTTCTTGGCACAAGAGGCACCTAGTCATCGAGAAGCCCCCTCTCACGAGCAAGACGGTTCATGCTTCTAATCTGCCTGATTGCTGCCTGGCTGGCCCGCGTTTTTCCCTGGTGGAAGAAGACCACCTCTCCTGTCGCTGCGTCCGCCTTCCGTCCCACCCGGCCGCTGATCTGAACCAGGGCCTGCTGGGTGAAGGTCCGATCTTCCGTGCCGAGAACCGCCACATCAATATTAGGGAAGGTCACCCCTCTTTCGAGAATCGTCGTCGTAAGCAAGAAATCATAGCCATCCTCCCGCATGACCTGGACCTTGGCTGTGCGCTCAGGATCTTTAGCAGATACACTAGCTAGGCGGGCCTGGTCAAAAACGCGGTGTAAGACCTCCTCCAAGGCCAACATCAAAGGAATATGGGGTAAAAAGAGCAAAAAGCGACGTTTGGCCTCTAGCTTGCTGCCTATCCAGTGCTGCAACCGGCGGGGCAATTTAGCTTGACTCAGGGATTGCCGCCAATCGCCAATCCAAACATAGTGGGGAACAGGCAAGGCCTTACGGTGGTAGCGGGCAGGTAGGATAAAAGCAGCCACTTCTTGTTTGTTGATCGCTGCTTCCTGTCGCCGACTAGGAGTTGCCGATAAGAAAATTCGCACGCCCCCTTCAACTAGCGCATGCTCAGCCGCAAAATGTAAAGTTGGGTCATCGACAAAAGGAAAAGCATCCACTTCATCGATAATAATGCCATCAAAATATGCTTGAAAACGGATGAGCTGGTGGGTGGAACAAATGGTCAACGGGCAGTCACGAAAAGACTGGTCGGATTCCCCGTGCAAGAGAGCGATATCAAGCTGGGGGAAGGCCGCTTGTAAGCGGGGGTAGAGCTCATTACAGACATCCAAGCGTGGACTGGCTAAGGCCAGACGTTTGCCGTTCGCCATGGCGACTTGGAGGGCCGAGAATAACATTTCCGTTTTCCCCGCTCCAGTTACTGCCCAAATAAAACAATCTTTCCCCTCTTCGAAGCTCTGCCGGATCTTCTGGGCGCCTTCTGCCTGCTGGTCGGATAATTGCCCCTGCCAGGCCAGACAGACTTCCGCTTCCGACGGCTTAGCCGCCAGCTTACGGGGAAGGTGGTAGAGCTTATCGCAAGAAGAGACTTTGCCAAACTGTAGGCAAGATAGGCAATAATAACAGTCTTCACGTTGGAAACAAAGATTCCGGTAAAAAGCCGCCTGGTCCTGGTTGTGACAACGCTGGCAGCTTAACTGTCCATACTGGCCATTCACCGCCTCTAGGCACTGGGCCCCTTCCAACCCTTCGATCTGCTCAGGAGCTAGCCCCACCTCTTCCGCCGTCAGCAAACGACCGCGCAGGCTATCCATTAAATCTTCTTCCATACATCTTCCTCCTTACTCATATATAAACCAAAACTTTATTTATTCACTAAATGCTTTTATAAAAGTAAAGATACTTTCCTTAAAAAGATAAAAAAGTCGAAATTTGAGTCTCGTTCGCGTAAAATGAAAGTAAGTATAGAAATGAGGTGAAGGCGATGTTAGCTTATCGCACCATACGCCAAGCAGGAGAACATGAAATTGAAATCAAAAAATCCCGCTTCATCTGCCAGGCCAAACGGGTCTTTAGTGAGGAAGAAGCTCAGGATTTCATCCAAGAAATTAATAAAAAACATTGGAAGGCCACCCACAATTGCGTTGCCTTCCAAATTGGCGAACGCAACCAAATTCAACGAGCCATGGACGACGGCGAACCGAGCGGGACAGCGGGTGTCCCGATGCTCGAAGTTCTTAAACAAATGGACTTAAAAAACATCATTGTCATTGTCACCCGCTATTTTGGTGGCACCAAACTGGGAGCTGGTGGCCTTGTCCGCGCCTATAGCCATGCGGTGAGTGAAGCCCTCCAAGCTATCGGTATCGTTGAACGCCAAGTCCAACAAGAAGTCGCTGTTAAAGTGGACTACCCGCTCACCGGACCCATGGAACATTGGATTGAAAACAGTCCCTACCAGCTGCTGGATACGACCTATCTTGCAGATGTTTGCTATCATCTCGGGGTTGCCGAAGACCAAGTAGAAGCCTGCCAAGAAGCTATCACCAATCTCAGCAGCGGCCAGGCCAATTTTGAGCTTGGAGATAAGGTCTATGTCGATGTCCCCGTTAAGGCCTAGGCCATATTCTTGAGAATATGTTTAAGAATCAGCGCTTTTACGCCTTGATGTTGCAGACCGATCCCAGAAAGGGCTATAATACATATAGAATAGAAAGGCGGAGTGCAGATGTTTGACTTCTTTAAACGAAATAAACATAAGGAAAGCCAAGAAGAAACTAGCTATGATGTCAGTATCCAAGAACTCTATGCCATTTCCGATGGTGAGATGGTCAAGTTAGAGGATGTCAGTGACCCCATGTTCCAAGAGAAAATGCTTGGCGATGGCTATGCGCTTAAGGCCAGCCAAGGTGAAGTCTATGCCCCTATTAATGGTGAGATTAAGACCATTTTCCCAACTGAACACGGTATGGGCATTACTACCGAATCCGGCCTCGAGTTCCTTATCCACTTAGGTTTCGATACTGTTGAATTGGAGGGGAAGCCCTTCGAACACCAGGTCCATGAGGGGCAAGTGATTGCACAAGGCGATCTCTTAACCAAGGTCGACTTAGAAGCCATCCGCGAAGCTGGTAAGGATGACACTTTTGTTGTGATTTGTACCAATATGCAAGATGTTGACAACTTAACTATCACAGCCCAAGGCCAAGTCAAACATGACGACGTGGTCGGTCAAATTAGCGCTGGATAAGCCAGTCAAAATTAAAAACTTACCAATGAAAAAGGCTCCCGAACCAGCAGCTGCTGGTCAGGAGTCTTTTTACGCATTCAAGTCCTTATATTTGGCTAACATAGCTTGGGCAACGACTTTAGGTACCGCCGCCTCAACTTCTCCGCCGAAGCTAGCCACTTCCTTAATCATGCTTGATGAATAGGCACGGTATGCCGCATCGGATAAGAGAATCACCGTCTCAATATCAGGGGCTTGGAGCTTGTTAATCTCAGCCATATTCATTTCATACTCAAAATCTGTATTGTTACGAATCCCACGAAGTAGGGCGCTAGCCCCCAAGTCTCGGGCTAAGTCAACTGTCAGACCATCTGTAAACTGCAACACTTGCACATTAGCCAGGTCAGCTGTCACTTCTTCAACTAAGGCTACCTTCTCTTCTGGACTGAACAAGGCTTGCTTAGAGGTATTACTGGCAACCGCGACATAGACTTGGTCAAAGAGCCGGGCGCCCCGTTGGATAATATCGAGATGGCCCCGCGTGATCGGATCAAAACTTCCTGCATACAAGGCTTTTTTGCTCATAAATCCTCCTTAATTCTTTTCAAAATAAGTCAACCAGTCTTCCTGGAAATACTCACTAGCTAGCAGCTCTTCCCAGGTCGGCATACCCGTTTGAGCCCCAAGCTTTTGAACGGACAGGGCACTGGCCCCATTAGCGAAGGCCACCGCCTCTTTGAGGGGCAAATCTTGGCTCAAGGCATAGGCAAAGGCTCCAGTAAAGGTATCCCCTGCCCCTGTGGTATCCACCGCTTGGACTGAAAAAGCCGGCACATGTTGGATTGCACGGTCAACCTGCTGGGCATAGGTCACCCCATCTTTTCCCAGAGTGACTAATAGGCGCTCAGGATAGCGCTGAATCGCCTCTTCGATCGATGCATTGGGGCATAGGTTATTCAATTCGAATTCATTCGGTGTCAGGTAGCTACATTTCTCAACATAGCTTTCATCTAGGACAATCGCTGGAGCAGGGTCATAGATCACTTGCTTGCCATGGCTCTGGGCAAGGTCAATCAGATACTGGATGCTCTCGATAGGAATTTCATTTTGAATAACAAAAAACTCCTCAGCCAAAAGGGCCTCTTGGTGGCGCTCGAGATAAGCCACTGTCACTTCCTGGTTGGCGCCAGGAATATAAATAATCGCATTATCTGCTTGGTAAACAGTAATATGGGCCGAACCCGAAGACTGATTGGGAATAATTTCCACTGCCTGGCTGTCTATTCCCTCTTTTTTAAGATTAGCTAGGATTTCTGCCCCGAAGACATCATCCCCTACGCAGCCAAACATCGTGACTTGCCCACCTAAACGCGCTGCGGCAATAGCCTGGTTGGCCCCCTTACCGCCAAAAAGCGTGTGGAAGTCTCGCCCAGTAACCGTTTCACCACGGTCAGCTAAGATATCCGTCTCCACGACAAAGTCTGTTGATAAACTTCCTATTACAGCAATCATAACTAGCCTCCTCGTTAATAAGCGTATTCTGTCCCTGTCTCTCCTGGACCAGTTGATGGCGCTGTTAAACTAGGGTCAACTAAGCCAGAAGAACCCGGCAAAGCACTCGGTCCTTGGTCAGCTGGTCCTAGGCCCTGGCCCGATTCTAAGGGCACTTGGCCCCCACTTTCTTCCGACGGATCGATCGATCCACCAAAACGGTCGGCACGTTTCAATTGGTCCGCTTGAAGTAGCATCTGATCCTTAGGCGTGTAAAGGACCGACGGTTGCATCACGCCTGCATCATCCATGTAGACATCTTCAAAGTAGTTAATGCCCCGCTTCATCGAGGCCTTGTGAATCCTTTCTTTCAAATCAGCAACGGTATAGTCACTTGCTGAGGTCAAGAGGTCATCATCAGTTATCTGACCGTCTTCATCTTCATCGACCACCCTGAAGTAACGGTTGACTACCCCATAACTAGGAGGGTAAACAATAACTTTTTGCGTCGGTCCTAAGCCCAGATTAGCTCGTAGCTTATTAGACATCTCCCGACGCTCTTTCTCTGGTACCAAGAGATAGTAGCCAAAGTCTAAATTAAGATCTTGGTGGTCTTTGAAGACTAAACGTTCAATAGAAGCTAGGGCTGGAAGATAATTCTTCTGTAAGGCCATCATATCATTTAAACTCAAATCCGTCTTCAGATTATTACCAAGGGCAGCCATAATTTCCCTGAAATTCGTAATCGTATCGAGGGTCAGCACCTTATCAATCACCGCCTTGACCAACTGTTGCTGGCGCTTCTCGCGACCAATATCACCTTCTGGATCGGCCTTGCGCATCCGCACATAGTGAATAGCTTCTTCACCCGTTAAGGTCCGTGTCACCCCTTCTTCAAACTTGGCACCATTCTGGATAAAAGTTTGATTGGGGGTGATCTCAATCCCCCCCATGCCATCGATAATGTCGATAAAGCCCTTCATATTCACTTCGACATAATAATCAATGGGCAGGTCAAGGTAACGCTGCAAGGAGTTAATTGTCCCCTTAATCCCGTAATCCATATAGGCATGGTTGAGCTTATCAAAGTCATCCGTGCGGTCCATGGGGCCAAGCGCATCACGCGGCACGCTCAAGAGCTGGGATTTTTTATTCTCAGGATCAATGGTAATCACCATCATGACATCAGAGCGTCCATCTGGCACATCTTTATAGAAGAGAGCCCCATTATCGATGCCTGCTAAAAGAATCGACACCGGCTCCCCCTTGCGCAAGGATACGTTAGCATCGCGCATATTATCCCGGGCAACACGCTGGTAGATACTATTGGTAAATTGAGAGAGGCTCCCATAGAACTTATAAGCCCCAAAACCTGCTAAAGTGAATAAAATAAGCAATAGGCCAAGCAAAATGAAGCAGCCTGGCCGCTTCTTTTTCAAGCTTTTCGACCGCCGCCTTTCACGACGCGCTAAATACTTATCTTCATCCATGGGTTCGAGTCTCCTTTACCTTAATAACTTTCACTAATACATAGATGAATTATACCATAGCCAAGCAATCACAAGCTAAACTTTAGCATTTCTTAAAGAAGGGAGTGAGAGGATGCGGGAGAAATAAGCCTCTGGAGTAAAAGCCCTGAGAAGACTAGACATCTTCGACGAATCTTTGTAAAGAGGGCTATTTCTGACAGTCTGAACCCAAGTAAAAAGTGCGACAAAAGTCAGTCAGCACTGAACACTTTTTGCCGCACCTTTCTTATTTTTTAATTTGATTGTGGATAATTATAATTAATCTTCAATTGGTCAAGACCTAAAGCATCCTCGCCTGGGACAGGTGACTGCATGGTAAGGATTTTAGGCCCATCTGGTGTAATCGCCAAGGTATGTTCATATTGGGCAGAGAGGCTTCCATCAATGGTTCGAGCCGTCCAACCATTATCATCCATTTTTGACTTCCAAGCGCCTACATTGACCATGGGTTCTACGGTGAGGGTCATTCCGTTTTTCAGGCGGAGACCACGACCAGCTGTCCCATAGTGAGGAACGGCTGGTTCTTCATGCATAGTAGGCTGGATACCATGTCCCACAAATTCACGCACTACGGAGAAACCTTCTGCTTCAACATATTCTTGAATGGCCGCTCCAATATCACCAATACGATTTCCAGCCACACACTGTTCGATACCTAGGTACATAGCCTTCTTGGTTACATCGAGTAGACGTTGGGTTTCAGGATCAATTTCGCCGACCGCAAAGGTGGTACAAGAATCGGTAAAGAAACCATCGATGGATAAAACCGTATCCACTGAGCAAATGTCCCCTGCCTTCAACACCCGCTTACGGTCAGGGAAGCCGTGACAAATTTCATCATTAGTTGATGTACAGGTCGCATAAGGATAGCCTTCAAAACCAACCTCTTCTGGGATGGCCCCTTCCTCGCGAATACGACGTTCCACATACTGGTCAATTTCTCCTGTCGTAATACCAGGCTTCACGACATCTCTTAATTCTTCAAAAATCATGGCAATGATCGACCCAGCACGATCCATTGCTTCAATTTCACGTTCGGATTTCAAAGTAATCATAAAAATTTGACTTCCTTTCTTCATTCTACTACTGTTCCTAGTATACATGAAAATATTAACTTTAACAGGACCTGGATGCAATATTTTTGGATAGCCTAAACCGCTTTCCCATAACCCTATAGTATCGAACGGCATAAAAAACAATATGGTACTTATGCAAAGCTTTAGAGTCAATATTTTCGCATAATTAATGGCTTTAAAAAACATAATAATTGACTTTTATACGATATTCACGCAAAATAAAATTGAATGGGATATATAATTCTTAAATAAAATAAGAACAAAAAAGGCAAAGGGTGATTCATTATGGGTAAAACACAAAAATTTGAGCAAGTAGCCTATTTGTATATTAAGGATCAGATCCTACGCGATAATTGGAAAACTGGCCACCATATCGTTGAAGCTGATATTTCAGATCGTTTGAGTATGAGTCGGAGTCCAATACGGGCTGCTTTGAGCGTACTTGAAGAAGAAGGAATTGTTGAAACGCGGCCTTACCGAGGCTACTTTGTTAAAGAAGCGCCAAATGACGAAAGCATTATTGCCTTAAGAGGGCGTTATGCGCTCATTCTCTGGTTCCGCCTGCTCGACCGCATGGTAAAGAACCAAACAGATGGGGCTGTAATCAAAGAAGAATGTGACCAATTACTAAAAGGATTAAAGCAAGCCTTCAACGACCACAACCGTGAAAATTTTTACAATGGTTTACTAGAAATCCTTAGAACCTTAACCTCACTCGGAGACCACGACTTCTTAGAGGAAGAATGCGTTGAAGCCTGTCGCGCTTTAATTGCTGCGGTCAATGATAGTATGGGCAATGAGGAGAATGATTTCTTCTCCACACAAATTTGGATTCTAATGTATGTCGAGAATATCTCTTACTTAATGACCCACAACCGTTTTGACGATACCCGCGTGATTGCAGAAATGCTTGTCCGCAGTACGTTGAACTGGTTACCAGAAGATATCCAAGACGACTTTGAAAGCCACAGCATCTACGCCTTACGTTAATTCAAACTAGCCCTTGCTTGGCCGAATGCTTCACTCTTGTGACCATTCGGCCTCTCTTATTTATACTTCCTTGTTGAGTCATTGGAAGTCGCAGCTAGAGAGATAATTTGCTATACTTTTAGAGAGAAAGCTTTAATTGAATAATGGAGGAAATGTTATGCCTAAAGCCTTAATAATTTATGCCAGTTTAACTGGTAACACAGAAGAAATTGCCGACGTGATGACTGCCGCCTTTGAAGACCTAGGTGTTGACTGTGAAATGGTCGAATGCACCGATGCTTACGGCGAAGACTTCTTAGACGCAGATATTTGCGTGGTTGCCACCTACACCTACGGCACAGACGGTGACCTGCCCGATGAAATCGTCGACCTCTATGAAGACCTAGAAGAGGTTGACTTGACAGGTAAGGTCTATGCTGCCTTGGGTTCAGGCGACCTTTTCTATGAAAAATTCTGCCAGTCTGTTATTGACTTCGACGAACGCTTGGCAGAAACCGGAGCGACACGCGGAGGTGAATCCGTCAAAGTTGACTTAAACCCAGAAGAAGACGACATCCAAGCTATCGAAAAACTTGCTTCGGAATGCCTTGAATGCTACCAATCTATGAACGCTTAAAAGGAGGCCCTTATGGAGAATTTCAATGAACTACTCGATAAATATGCCCAACTCCTTATCCAAAAAAGTATTCAAGTAGAAAGTCAGGAGAATGTCATGATTTATATTGACATCGACCAAGCTCCCCTGGCCCGTCTACTTGCCAAACATGCCTATGAAGCAGGAGCCAAGCGCGTTTACTTCACTTGGCAAGATGACTCGATAAAAAAAATGGACTACCAATATGTGGCCAGCGAAAATCTAACCACTATCGAAGAGTACACCATCGCTCGCGATAAAGACTTGATTGAAAATAAGAAAATTAGCCGCCTATCCGTCATCTCCAGCGACCCTAACTTGCTAGACGATATCCCTGATGAAAAAATTCACCGAGTTCAAAAAGCCAATAGCCTAGCCTTCAAAGCGCGCAGGGAAGCTACCATGAAAAATGCCATCAAATGGGGAGTTGCTGCAGCCGCTTCTTACGGCTGGGCCCGCCATGTCTTTCCCGAATTAGCGGATGATCCTGAAAGTTGCGTCGACGCTCTCTGGCACGAAATTTTTAAAGCTTGCCGGGTCTATGAAGACGACCCCGTAGCCGCTTGGGACCAACACAAAGATAATTTAGAAAAACGCGCGGCTTATATGAACGACCAACAATTCGACGGCCTCCACTACCTAGCTCCGGGGACAGACCTCTATCTGGGTTTACCTAAGAACCACATCTGGACCTCTGCAGAAAGCCTCAGTCAAGATGGTAAACCTTTTATCGCCAATATGCCGACAGAAGAAATCTTTACCGCCCCAGATACGCGTCGGATGTCTGGCTATGTGCGTTCAACCAAGCCCTTGCCCTATGCCAACACTACCATTAAAGGCATTGAAGTCCATTTTGAAGATGGGCAAATTAGCCAAATTACGGCTGACCAAGGACAAAAGATCCTCGAAGATCTGATTGAAAATAACGATGGAGCGCGTGGTCTGGGCGAAGTCGCCCTCGTTCCTCACCGGTCCCCAATCTCCTTAAGCAATCTCACCTTCTATAACACCTTATTTGATGAGAATGCTTCCAACCACTTAGCTATCGGTGCAGCCTACCCCACCACGGTTAAAAATACGGAAGGAATGTCGGATGAAGAACTTCAAGCTATTGGCTTAAATGTCTCAAATGTCCATGTCGACTTCATGATTGGTTCCGAAGCTATGGATATTTACGGCATCCGCGCAAACGGCGAAGAAGTCCCTATCTTTAAGCAAGGTGAATGGGCCTTCTCAGTATAATCAAGGCTAGTAAAAAGGATGGACAAAAATGACTAAAAAAGCGAAACGCCAAAAATTATATTATCGCTTAAAGGATTTGGAAAATCTCAGTGAACGTGAACGGAAACGTTTGGAGAACCTGACCGTCGATGAAGCCCTCGAGCAATTAGACCACGGCTCACCCAAACTCAATTGGATCTATGTCATTCTTGCAGTGACTGCCATCTTCTTTATTGCTTGGCTCGTTATCGAAAACAATCCACGCCAAGAAGAAATTCCCCCTAATACCATCGATGAAATGACCGAGGAAATCTCAAGTATGCATGAAGAAATCTCATCGCTCGAACAACGAATTTCTGATCTAGAAAGCAAGGCACCTTAAATAATCTAGCCTATAATGAACATAAGCCAGGAAGAAATATTCTTTCTGGCTTTTTCTTTTTGTCTTGCTTTAAGTTTGCGTGTACCGCGTATGCGGAAAGAAGAGGTATTCGTTATCGTTAGGCCTTCACTGTCCAGGATCACCCCCGCATGTGCGGGAAGAAGTTTCACCTACATAAGTCAAGGGCCTTTTGAGCAGGATCACCCCCGCATGTGCGGGAAGAAGAGGGGACCGGCGAGTGGGACATCAACCGTGATGGGATCACCCCCGCATGTGCGGGAAGAAGTCCTCGTCGTGGATGGTTGCAATATCGATGAGAGGATCACCCCCGCATGTGCGGGAAGAAGGCTCGCAGGTTTTAAGGTGGTAGAGATAAGCAGGGATCACCCCCGCATGTGCGGGAAGAAGGCCGCATAGGTCGACTCACTAGGTGTCATCTGAGGATCACCCCCGCATGTGCGGGAAGAAGCCAAAAGCACCACCAGGGTTAAAAAATTATTCAGGATCACCCCCGCATGTGCGGGAAGAAGCCGGGCCATACTTCTGACGCGTCTTCTACCTTAGGATCACCCCCGCATGTGCGGGAAGAAGATGGCCATGATGTCCGCTTCGGTCGCGGCGGTGGGATCACCCCCGCATGTGCGGGAAGAAGGGAATTGTATGTCCCATCTTTTGTCACGGTGGAGGATCACCCCCGCATGTGCGGGAAGAAGTCTTCGTTTTCTTCCTTCAGCAAGCGATTTTCAGGATCACCCCCGCATGTGCGGGAAGAAGCTTCGTCTATCTCGACTAGCCTCATTTCTGTAGGGATCACCCCCGCATGTGCGGGAAGAAGATGAGAAGGCGCTAAAACGCCGCTACAAGCTAAGGATCACCCCCGCATGTGCGGGAAGAAGCACCCTGTATGCTTCCCACTGAGCTATAGTCTGGGATCACCCCCGCATGTGCGGGAAGAAGACAAGCGTTGAAATTTTAACAGAAATTGAGGAAGGATCACCCCCGCATGTGCGGGAAGAAGTTGCATTTCGGCTACTGTCACGGTTCGTTCCTGGGATCACCCCCGCATGTGCGGGAAGAAGTAAGGTTTGTTGGTTGTCCAAACGTCCCTAAAGGGATCACCCCCGCATGTGCGGGAAGAAGATGAGGAAGCCATTAAGCCGCTAGTCAAAACCAGGATCACCCCCGCATGTGCGGGAAGAAGTCCTGGCTTTAGGTGCTGCAATTGGGATTGTGGGGATCACCCCCGCATGTGCGGGAAGAAGACTAAAGAAAGCCCATCAAATCAGGCTTCTTTTTTGATCCCTCGGCCATTTTCATTCACTTTAAAAAATCCCCCATAGTTACTATAAGCCATCTTAGTCACTTTAACCAGTGATAACCTCATGCCTTATTCAATCCATAATTTTCTTGAGATAAAGTTCCACGCCATCACAAGGAAGGTAGCTAGGACTTTGGCTAGGAGGTAAAAGATGCCGAGTTTTTCAACGAAGGCCCACATAAAGAACTGGTTGAGGATCAGGCCTACCACTGACAGACTGACAAACAAGAGCAATTCCTGGACCCGCTCTTCCTTAGAAAAACGACTCACAAAAACATAGCGCATGCTGGCAAGATAATTAAAAATCGTAGCGACAACAAAGGCAATCCCCGCTGACAGCAAGTAGTGGACATGGCCCCATTCAGTAAGGCCCGTTAATAGGGCGAAGTCGATCACTGTGGCAAGGACACCGATCAAGCCAAAGCGAATGATTTGTTGGATAATTTTTTGCACGTTAGATCCTCTTTTCTCAAACTTTTACAATAAAGTTATTTTAGCATATCCTTGCTGATCTCTTATGACATTTAGCAAAGTCTTAAAGGAAATTTTGCTATACTTAAGCTTATAGACTAAGTTGGAGGCAGAATTTTCATGATTATTTCTTTTTTCAAAAAGCATAGAGCTCTCAGCCTAAGTTTTACTTTGGCTTTGACCATTCAACTTGCGATTTACTATCGTCTAGGTATCACGCCTTTTGGTGATAAATCTCTCCTGGTGACGGATATGAATGGTCAATATATTGCTTATTTTTCCTATTTGAAGAATGCCTTATTGGGGCAGGATAGCTTTCTTTATTCTTTCTCTAAGACCATGTCCGGCAACATGATTGGGCTGACTAACTACTATCTGCTCAGTCCATTCAACCTCCTCTTCCTCCTCTTTCCGCTCAAGGCCTTTCCCCTGGCAATCACTCTTATTACAAGCTTAAAGATGGCGACAGCTAGCGCCTCGATGACTTGGCTGATGGCGAAGCGCAAACTCCAAACTTGGGCTGCCATTGCCTTGGGATTAGCTTACGGTCTGTCGGGCTACCTCATCGTCTACCAACAGAATATTATGTGGCTCGAGGCTTGCATCCTTTTCCCTCTATTAATTGATGGGCTAGACCGTTTGTTCAGCCAAGGCAGGTGGCACTTTTATACTCTGATTTTGGCCCTAGCCATCCTTAACAACTATTATATGGGGGCCATGCTCTGCCTTTTTTCTCTCTTGTATTTTATTTGTCGACTTTTGAGCGATTTTGCTTTCTCCGGAAGCTGGCAGGAAGCCAAGGTCCGCTTTAAAGCTTTCTTATCAGCTTCTCTCCTAGCTGGCGGTTTATCCTGTCTGACACTTATCCCAAGTTTTTTCTCCCTTCAAGGAGGTAAAGCAGGTCTAGACCCTAGCCAACTGATCGATTTTCATAGTCAGTTTTCTTTTTTAGACTTCGCTAGCAAGTTCTTTATCGGAGCTTTCCAAGCTGGCGATACCAAGTCTGGCTTGGCCAATGTTTTTGTAGCTAGCCTCATTCTTTTAGTCAGTGTAGCTGGGCTATTCAACCCAAGCATTGCCCGCTCTAAAAAAGCCAGAGGGGGGCTTCTACTCTTTAGCCTCTACCTATCCATGAAATATTTCAATCTAAACTTAATCTGGCATGGTTTCAATGAGCCCACCTGGTTTCCCTTCCGCTATAGCTTTCTCTTCACTGGTCTTATAGTCCTAATGGCAGCTGAAGAAATTAAAGCGAGCAACTTTTCTTGGCGACGCTATGTCGCTAGCTTAGCCATCCTTCTTGGGCTTGGGCTTCTTATTAGCCGCCAGAGCTACGCATATCTAGAGTCAAGCGATATCTTAACAAGCCTGATCTGCCTAGGAATAGGGCTAGGCCTTCTCTTAGGTCAAGCTTGGCTGCGCTACCGACCAGGTCAGTTATTCTTCAGTTTCGGGCTGGTCCTGCTCGTTGCTTATGAGGTTTTCAGCAATGGCTATTACACACTCAATAAAATGGCCTACCAAGACGCCCAGGATTTTAGCCAGTTCGTTTCACGCTATCAAGAACCTATTCAGCAGCTTCAGTCCCAAGACACCGGCTTTTACCGTCTAGAAAAGAACCGACACTATGCTAACAACGATCCCCTCTTGCTCAACTATCCCGGCCTTTCCCACTATAGTTCTAATGAGACAGCCGAGGTCATCGAGCTCATGGGTAAGCTTGGCTTCCATGACAATGGCAATTGGGCCCGTTTTGCTTACGGGTCAACTTTGGCAGCTAATCAGTGGATGGGCTTACGTTACCTACTCAGCGACTACCCCTTGCCCAGTCTAGGTCAGGGAGAAGAACTGGACCAAGTCCTTATCTATAAAAATCCTCAAGCCTTCCCCCTCGCTTACGAAATCGATTGGCGAAAAACTTTTCATAACCAAAGCCAACCCTTTGCTTTTCAAAATGAACTTTTTGCCTATACCACTGGAATTAGGGACTACTATCAACCCTTAGCAGCTAGACAAGTGACTGTTCATTTGGAGAATGTACACGCTGTTGAAGCAAACGGCCAAGTCAACTACTCCCAAATTGATTCCCATAAACCGGGCAAGATCCACTACCAAATCACCAAGACCCCTGACCAAATGGTGAACTACCAATTCAAAGGTCAGTCTGGTCAAGGCCTGAAAATTTATCATGACCAAGCCTTTAGCCACATCAACCTAGATAAGAAAAATCATACCCTCCACACTTATGACCAGAAAACGGCCAGCGTAGACATCACCGTTAGCTTCAACGATGATATAATTGCAGATCCTAAGCCTGACTTTTATCTCTCTAGCCGGCAAAGCACAGCAGCCATGGCCCAACTTGCTCAAGGTCGAGCACTAGAAATTGAAGCCTTTTCGCCCACTACCATCCGAGGGCGAAGGAAAAACTCAGACGATGCCTCCCGTCTCTTTCTCAGTATTCCCTTCGATAAAGGTTGGCATGCCTTTGTCGACGGCCGCTATACGCCAGTCCACCGGGAAGCCCATTACTTCTTGGGAGTCGACCTGCCGGCAGGTTCCAAGCTAGTCCAGTTGATTTTTATCCCGAGAGGCCTTATCTTAGCTGGCATCAGCAGCCTAGTCAGCTTCCTAATCTTCTTGAAAACCCTACATGGGAAAAATAAAAATTAATAAACATCAAATGACTAACTCATCCCAGTTATTCATTGTATAATAGAACAAGCTTAACGTATTTATGGAAGGAGATTTATTCATGGTAAGTGCTCACGAGCAAGCCATTATCATTCCCTCACTTGATCCGGACCAACGTTTACTAGACTTGGTCAAAAATATTCGCCAAGGCCACGATAGCCAACTCTTTATTGTCGTTGTCAATGATGGAAGCGACGCCTCCTATGACAACTACTTTGACCAGCTCAAGGACTATCCTCGTCTTAAAGTTTTAAAACATGAGCAAAATTATGGAAAAGGTCGGGCCCTTAAGACGGCCTTTCGTTACTTGTTGGATGAGCAGAGTCAAATCTCTTCCGCAGTGACGATTGATTCAGATGGTCAACACACCTTTGAGGATATGATGGCTTGCCTAGAAGAGGCCCAAAAGCACCCGGAAGCCTTTATCTTTGGCGCCCGTCACTTTGGTGAAGACGTGCCCTTAAGAAGCAAATTTGGTAATATTATGACCCGCAAACTGCTCCGCTTTTTAACAGGGATGAATTTAGAGGATACCCAAACCGGCCTCCGGGTCATTCCCAGCCAGTATTTTGAGCCACTACTCGACGTGGAAGGCGACCGCTTCGAATATGAAATGAATATGATTCTCTTTGCCAAGAAACACCAGATTCCAATTATCGAGGTGGGCATTTCAACCATTTATCTGGACGACAACGCCTCCTCCCACTTCAAGGTGCTCCGGGATTCCTTTGCCATCTATTCTATTTTCTTGAAATATATTGCGGCTTCCCTGGTCTCCTTTGTAATTGACCTAGCTTGCTTTGCACTCTGTTTAGCTGTTATCGGGCACCAGGACTTCACCGCCATCACAACAGCGACCGTCATTGCCCGCTGTATCTCCGCCCTGGCTAATTATTTGATGAACCGACTCGTCGTTTTCAAAGCCAATTCAAGACAGAGCCTGCTCAAGTACGGCCTCCTCGTCATTGTCCAAATGCTGTCGTCTAGTCTACTAGTGACAGCATTTAACCACTGGCTCCCCGCCCTTCCAGCAACACTAATTAAGCTCTTTGTGGACGCTTTCCTCTTTATCCTTAATTACCACATCCAAAAACACTTTATTTTCCCTACAAAGGAGGACGTGAATGGCCTTTAGTTTCTTTATCCTAGCGACTGTGGGGATCTGCCTCAGTTTAAAACGCTGGGCAGGCTTCGCCCTTGAAAGCACGCTGATTTTAACCATTAGTTTGGAGACCTGCCTGTTCTTCCTCTTTGCCCTCTGCCAGGCGCTAAGCCTTGGTTTCTACCTGGTCACCATCCTTGGCTGCCTGACTTTACTGGTCCACCTGATCCAGTATCTCCGCCAGCCAACCATCACTTGGCCGAGGCGCCAGGCCCCACAACTTATCTTTTGGGGGCTTTTTCTTATTTATAGCCTTGCCCTAGTCGGAACGCATTTTACCCATTATGATAATTTCTCTCACTGGGCACGGATTGTTAAATTTATTACTTTAGAAGGTCGCCTAGTTCAAAATGGGGACCAGTTCATGAGCTTCACCTCCTATCCGCCTGGCAGCGCCCTCTACTTGGGCTACTGGATGCAAAGTCTCCCGCTCCGTGACGACCTCATGCTCATCGGCCAAAACTTGATCAATTTTTCCTGCGTTTGGCCCCTGGTCGGCCTGGCGAGTGCTTCTCAGAAAAAACAGGGTCTTGCGAGCAGTATAGCTCTAGTTTTTATTGCCCTTTTGAATGCCTTGGACCAAGGTGCTGGACACATCCTATACACCTCCCTCTTGGTCGACTTCCTCCTACCCCTAGTGGCCTTGGCTGCTGTGACCAGCCTTTACCGCCACCGCCAATATTTCGGTCAAATGAGCCTGATTACTGCAGCGATGACCAGTTTTTTTATCCTGATTAAAAATAGCGGCATCTTCTTTGTGATTGTCATTATCCTCTACTATGCTTACCTCGTTTGGACAAGGCACCGGGCCTGCTTTAAAGTTGGACTCCTTACCAGTCTCTGCCCCTTCCTCCATCTCGGCTTATGGAACCATTATGTGAGCCAGACCTTCAACCAAGTCAGTAAGCACAGTGTTAATTTAGCAGCCTATGAAAAGATCCTTGGAGAGAAGAGCGTAGCTGATATCCAGGCCATTACAAGCCGCTTCCTCCATTATTTCTTAAAGACCGAAGTCGCCAGCAACCAAACCCTCTATCTCTTCCTGGCCCTCTGCGTCTTGGGTCTCTTGCTTGGCTGGTTGAGGCGGAGGCCCACGCAACGGATAATAGGCCTTATGCTGGCGATTCTCATCTTTTATATCGCCAGCCTCTATGCCATGTACCTCTTCTCTATGCCCCTAGCCGAAGCCATGCGCCTAGCCAGTATCCATCGCTATATGGGAACTATCCTTTGCTTCCTCTATGGCCTCCTCTGCTTCAGCGCCCTAACGACATGGTACCAAGAGCCCCAGCTTTTTGCCAAACCTGTCACAAAAAGCCTGGGTTTAATCCTAGTTTTATTAGCCCTTGTAAGTCATGGGCACAAGCTCACAGAAATCTATAACTTAGATGACCAGCTTGTATCGGACACAGTTGCTGTAGTCGGCCAAGGAACCCGCTATCACGAGGGCGACTACCTCCTAGTCGATAGTCGACAGGACACCACCTATTTACAGTTGATGACCTCCTACTATCTCTATTGCGATCAAACAGGAATTAGCCGGCCCTATGACTATCCCAACCAAGAAGCCAGCTTCATCCAAATGCTCGAGGAACCAGAAGCCGTCATCTATCTTAGGGACCTTGATCATTTTGACGAAAAATTCACCAAGGTCTACGGTTTCCGTCCCCAAGCCCAAGTCTACGACCGTCAAGTACTCATTCAAGCCCGCCAAGGCTCCTAAGAGAAAAAGCATCTGCCACTTCTTCAGAAAAAGGCAGATGCTTTTTACTTATCTATGCATTCCCTAGCGGCAAGCCCGGATACTGTCCTTGAACCAAGCTTTGAAGCGGTCCCGGTCAATCCAGGTAGGGACCGTACAGTTCACAGGGCGGTCCGTCTTATGGTCCAAATCTACCACAGTTTGTCCGTAGGTTAGCGAACTTCCTAGTTCCACTTCCACATTACAGTCTACGGTCTTAAACATATCCGGTTGAAGCAGGTAAGCCACTGCGGTTGGGTCATACATGGCCAACTCGCCATCCCGTTCTTGCGACCGGTAGGCTTTGAGCATGCCATAAACCATCCGACCGGCTTCATTGACCTGGGCTAATTCTTCGGCTTCTGCTGCCCCAATAGTTGCGATATAGCCAATGTCTAAGCCAACCATAGTCTTTTTGATCGGCGCATTGAAGACAATTTGAGCCGCTTCAGGATCGGTCCCAATGTTGAATTCATCCATGACATGCTTGTTCCCTCGGGTGAAAGAACCACCCATGATAATCAATTCCGCAATTTTTTCGCGAACTTCTGGAAACATCGTCAAAAGCAAGGCCATATTGGTTTGGGGCCCCACTGCCACAATGGTCACAGGGTCTTCAGCTGCCAATAAGCAATCACGCATGGCCAGGACCGCATGTCCCTCTACTAGCTCATCCATGCTTACCTCAGGGAAGTCGTAACCGTCCATCCCCGATTCCCCGTGCACTTCAGAAGCATCAGTAAAGGCAGTCAGTAATGGTCCTTTATTTCCAGCTGCAACAGGAATCTGCCGGTCAAAGAAGTGAACCAACTTCAGGGCATTACGAGCTGTCTTCTCCCAAGCAACATTACCACCAACCGTTGTAATCAGGTCCACCTCAATATCCTCAGCATTGAGCAAAATTGACAAGGCAATGGCATCATCAATACCCGGATCTGTATCAAAAATCACATGTTTTACCATGATAAACCTCCTCTTAACTTATTTCAGTCCCATTATAACCCAAAATAGAAGCGCTTTCACCATTAGCCTATAAAAAGCAGCCGAACTCCGAATAAAGTTTAGCTGCTTCTTGCTTTATTAGTTTTAAATTATTTTCTAAAACATGCCGGTCCGTCCTTGTCCCAGGTTAACATAGATATTCTTAGCTTGGGTATAGGCATTGAGAATCATCTTATGGGTTTCACGACCAATGCCGGAATCCTTGTAGCCACCGAATGGCGCTCCTGCTTCAAAGGAGTTGTAGGTGTTAATCCAAACCCGACCGGTCCGGACACCGCGAGCTACCTTGAAGGCAGTATTCAGGTTAGTAGTGAAGACCCCGCCCCCTAAACCATAATCTGATTCGTTGGCAATTTGGATAGCTTCATCTACATCCTTAAATTTAATGACTGTAGCAACTGGCCCGAAGATTTCTTCTTGAGCAACCCGCATGTCATTCTTAGCCAGTAAGAGGGTTGGTTCATAGTAGTAACCCTTGTCTAAGTCACCAGAAGTCACAGCCCGGCCGCCGGTTAAGAGTTCTGCCCCCTCATCTAGACCGATTTGAACATACTCATCGACTTTCTTGTGTTGGGAAGGATTAGCTTGGGCACCGAGTTGAGTTTCCTTGTCCCATGGCAGACCAATCTTAACTTGTTTGAACTCTTCAACCAAGCGTTCAATAAATTCGTCGTAAATGCTTTCTTGGACAAGAATCCGTGACCCTGCTGAGCAAACTTCACCCTGATTGAAGAGGATACCCAATTGAGCTCCTTCCAAGGCTTGTTCCATATCCATGTCCTCAAAGAAGATATTCGCAGATTTCCCGCCGAGTTCAAGGGTGGCTGGAATGAGGTTTTCTGCTGCTGCAATCCCGATATCGCGACCAACAGCTGTTGACCCTGTGAAGGCTAATTTATCCAAGCCCTTGTGGTGTTTGAGATAGTCACCAGCCTTAGAGCCACGGCCTGTAATAACATTTAAGACACCCTTAGGCAAGATCGGATTAATTAACTTGGCTAATTCTAGTAAGCTGAGCGAGGTATCAGAAGCCGGTTTGATGACGACCACACAACCTGAAGCTAAGGCAGGGGCTAGTTTCCAAGCAGCCATCAGGAAGGGGAAGTTCCAAGGAATAATTTGACCAACAACCCCAATTGGTTCGCGGATAATCATTGACATGGTGTCATGGGTCAGGAATTTCACTTGGTCTTCTTCGCTCCGGATAACTGAAGCAAAGTAACGGAAGTGGTCAGCTGCAAGTGGGATATCAGCGCCAGAGGTTTCACGGATTGGTTTCCCATTATCCAGGGTTTCAATCAGGGCTAAACGCTCAGCATTTTCATCAATTAAATCCGCAATTTGGTTTAAGATAGATGCCCGTTCTTTAACATCTGTTTGCCCCCAGGTCTTGAAGGCTTCTTGGGCAGCCTCTACCGCACGGTCAACGTCTTCATTGACTGCATCCGTGATTGTCGCAAGGTGTTCTCCGTTAGCAGGACTGATCACATCGATCCGATCCGAGCCTGCCCCCTTCGTCCATTCGCCATTAATGAGTAAACTATAATCTTTTTCTAAGTTTAAATCTTTAATTTCCATTGGCTACCTCCATCTTCAAATTTAAGTAACAAGCTAAGTTTAGTATAAAATAGAAACGCTTTCTTTTCAATCTTAATGCTTAGTCGAAAATTATCCCCCAATTTCTTGCCAGTTGGGATTGACAAATTAGAAATCAGCCCCTATAATATTAAAAAATATAAATATTCTAATTATTTTATCATTTTAGGGAGAGTAAGTCTTTTAAAGGTTCAAGCGAGCAGGAGTTGGTGGAAGTCCTGTCCTTAAGAAGAGTGAACGCGCCTGAAATTATTGGCTCATAAGATAAAGGGCCCGCCTCAGAGCGTTATCTGTTTAAGCTGACCAGGCCCTGGCTTGGTCAATAGAGTGGTACCGTGGATTAGCTCCGCCTCTTTTTTGAGAGGCGGATTTTTTTAATTTGTTAGGAGGAAGGAATAATGAAGGAAAGAAGTCATTGGCTCAAATGGAGCCTTAAAGCCTGTCTAGCGCTCTTAATTTTAATGGCTCCGGTCTTTGGCCCAAAAGCGAGTCCGGTTCAAGCCAGCCAAACGCAAACCAGCACTGTTGGAGATGACCAACTGCTCAAAGAAATCAAGGAGCGCGGGGTCATCCGGATGGGCGTCAACCCCCACTATCCCCCCTTTGAATTTCTGACCCGGGAGAATGGCCAGAATAAGACAGTCGGGGTCGATGTCTCCCTCGGCGAGAAGATTGCCGAAGACTTGGGTGTCAAACTCGAAGTGGTGAACATGGAATTTACCAGCCTCATGTCCTCGCTCGAGGCTGGCAATATTGATATGATCATCTCAGGGATGACCTATACGGAAGAACGGGACAAGTCGGTGGACTTCTCAGACCCTTATGAGAATGACCGGCAAGCTATCATGTTCCGCAAAGAAGACGAAGGAAAGATTAAGGACAAGGATAGCTTCACCGATCAAATGACGATTGGTGTCCAACAAGCGACCTACCAAGAGGACCTAGCCAAAGAGTTCATGCCCCAAGCTAAGATGCTGACCATGCAACGGGTGCCTGACCTGCTCGGTGCCCTGACCACTAAGCAGATTGACGGCATCCTAGTTGATGAGCTCGTTGCCTACAGCCATGCCAATGCCCAAGCCGATATCTCTTACGTAGACGCCGGCTTACCGAGTGGGGAAAAGGATGGCAAGGCGGTCGTCATTCCTGAAAGACAGCCTAGCCTGCAAAAAGCCATCAACCAAAGCGTCGCCGAAGTCAAAGACCAAAACTTAGTGGAGAAATGGACGGATGAACTGGCTCCTCTCCTCATTGAAGGAGAATCCATTAACTGGTTATCTTACTGGCCTTTCTACTGGGATGGTATCAAGCTCACCCTCTTAATCTCAGCTGTTGCGATTATCTGTGGTCTGATTTTGGGTTCCATACTTGCCCTGATGCGGCTTTCAAACTTGGCACTCATGAATTCGCTGGCAACTGCCTATGTCGAATTCCTCCGGGGGACGCCGCTGATGATTCAAGTTCTCTTTATCTTCTTAGGGATCGGCGGCCTCTTAGGCATTGGGCCTTTAGCAGCTGGTCTGATTGCCGTCTCCCTCAACTCGGGGGCTTATATCTGCGAAATCATTCGTGGTGGACTCCAATCGGTTCCCAAGGGGCAAATGGAAGCCGCCCGTTCCCTCGGCCTAAGCTATGGTACCACTATGAAAAAGGTCATCTTCCCCCAATCCTTGCGGGCAATCTGGCCGTCACTCGGCAATGAATTCATTACCTTGATCAAGGAATCTTCCATTGTATCAACCATCGGTGTAGCTGAACTGACCTTTCAAACTCGGGCCGTCACCAGCCAAACCTACCAAGGGATCATCCCTCTCTTCATCTCCATGCTGGTCTACTTTATCCTCACCTTTGCCCTTAGCAAGCTCCTCAATTACTATGAGAAGAAAATGCAAGCCAAATATTAAATGTTAGGCCTTAAAAAGCGTCTCCAAGCAAAAATCAGTTGGAGACGCTTTTTATATTGTGTATTTATCCATTAAACTGGGGAAATTAAACGCTAGCCTTCACACCCTTAGTCGGGCTTGCAGAGGCAGAAGCTTCTCCACTTCACAAGTCTCCGCCGCAGTCTTTCAGACTGCTTTGGTGACTTGCTCCAGTGAAAGGATGCTGAACGCGCTCCCTCACACCCTTTGTAGTCGGGTTCGCAAAGGCAGAAAGGAAGTGACTTCAGCAAAAGGGAACGAACGACTGAAGCCGCTCTTATCCCTTTTGCCTCCAGTCATTCCTTTCTAAACGCCTTTGCTCACACCCTATACTTGTTGGCGTTGGAGATTTTGGCGGATTTGTGAGTTCATGAAGAGGAGGCTGGCATCGTATTCGATGCCTGCTACCATTTCATTGAAGCGTTCAAAGCCTTCTGTTTGGTACTCGACGAGTGGGTTGTTTTGAGCATATGCACGTAGACCTACTCCTTGGCGCAATTGGTCCATGGCATCGATATGATCGGTCCAGCGGCTGTCAACAGCGCGTAGAATAACCACTTTCTCAAATTCCAAGATCAAGTCTGGGTTCGAGATGTCGTTTAACTTACTTTGGAAGCGGTCCTGGGCCCGGTCTTTGAGTTCTTCTTTCATCTCATCAGGGTCCAAGTCTTCCAAGTCACCTTGGGACATGTCATTTTCTGTCAAGAGAACGGTTTGAACAAAGTCTGTTAAGGCCTCGTAATTCCAATCCGATTCATCGCCGGCTGTGTATTGATCAACGACACGGTCAATGGTTCGGTCAATCATTTGCCACATAATGTCATCGAGGGAATCTTCTTCCTCGATAATTTGTTGGCGCTGGTCATAGATAATCTCCCGTTGTTCACGCATCACTTCATCGTATTCCAGTACGTTCTTCCGGGTATCGTAGTTGTTCCCTTCCACACGTTTTTGGGCAGATTCCACTTGTTTGGAGATCATCCGGCTTTCAATGGCAACATCATCTTCGCCGTCGCCATCAATATTTAAACTTTCCCAAACCGCTTTAACCCGGTCTGAACCGAAGCGGCGCATGAGGTCATCCTCTAAGGAGAGGTAGAAACGTGAATAACCAGGGTCCCCTTGACGGCCTGACCGTCCACGCAACTGGTCATCGATCCGCCGCGATTCATGGCGTTCGGTTCCGATAACCGCTAAACCGCCAGCTTCCTTAACCCCAGGTCCTAACTTAATGTCAGTCCCCCGGCCGGCCATATTAGTTGCGATCGTTACGGCCCCTTTTTGGCCAGCTTGGGTGACGATTTCAGCTTCTTTAGCGTGGTTCTTCGCATTCAAGATATTATGTGGTACCCCACGTTTGCTGAGGAGATTGGAGAGTAATTCCGAGGTTTCAACCGCTACCGTCCCGACCAGGACAGGTTGACCATCTTGGTAGCGTTCCTGGATTTCATCGGCAACCGCCTCAAACTTGGATTCCAAATTAGGATAAATAATATCTGGAGCATCGATCCGTTGCACAGGGCGGTTGGTTGGAATCTGAATCACGTTCATATTGTAGATTTCACGGAATTCTTCTTCCTCCGTCTTAGCAGTACCGGTCATCCCCGCTAATTTATCGTACATCCGGAAATAGTTCTGGAAGGTGATCGTTGCCATGGTCTTCGATTCGTTTTGAATTTCGACATTTTCTTTGGCTTCAATGGCTTGGTGGAGGCCATCCGAATAACGACGGCCATCCATAATCCGACCGGTAAAGCCGTCAACGATCTTAACTTCACCTTCTTGGACCACATAGTCAATATCCAGGAGCATAATATAGTTAGCACGTAAGGCCGTATCGATATGGTGGATCAAACGTCCATTCTCCACATCATAGAGGTTATCCAAGTGGAAGACATCTTCTGCCTTCTCAATCCCCTCTTCAGTCAGGCTGATCGTCTTGGAACTGACATCGATCACATAGTCTTCTTCTTCTTGCAGGCTCTTCACAAAGTAGTCCGCCCGTTGGTAGAGCGCCGTAGATTGTTCAGCTTGGCCAGAAATAATCAAAGGTGTCCGCGCCTCATCGATCAAGATTGAGTCTACCTCATCGACAACCGCGTAGTGGAGCGGCCGTTGGACCATTTGACTCTTATAGACCACCATGTTATCGCGGAGGTAGTCAAAGCCCAATTCATTATTGGTCGAATAGGTAATGTCACAGTTATAGGCTTCACGCTTTTGGTCGGAAGACATATCATTGGTATTCAAACCAACTGTTAGCCCTAAGAATTCGTAGAGCTCGCCCATCTCAACCGAGTCCCGACGCGCCAAATAGTCATTGACTGTCACCACATGGACGCCCTTGCCTGATAAGGCATTCAGATAGACAGGCATGGTTTCCGTCAAGGTCTTGCCTTCCCCCGTCTTCATCTCGGCAATATTCCCATAGTGGAGGGCAAGTCCACCCATGATTTGAACATGGAAAGGATAGAGTCCAAGCACCCGACGCGCCCCTTCGCGGACAGTTGCGAAGGCTTCAACCAGCACATCTTCTTCAGTTTCTCCATTCTGCAAACGTTCTTTAAAGGATTCCGTCTTTGCCCGGAGCTGGTCATCTGAATACTCAGCGAACTTATCCCCTAAGGCCTCAACTTTCTTCGCTTGTTTGTTAAAGCGACGCAATTCTTTCCGGTCATTTTCAAATATTGATTTCAAAAAGCTAGCCATTCTATTCTCCTTATCTGGTCAATTGCGGCTATCGCTTGTTAACCCAATTGATTATCTTCATATATCTCATTATTTTATCATGCTTTATCCTAAAATTGAACCTTAGAGCCCGCTTATAAAAGGCAAAGGCACACTTATTTCTATTTTAACACAGTTAGCGCCTTAAATGGAAGATAGTGAAAAATGCCCTGTTAAAATAGGGAAAAATTAAAAAATGACTCTTGATTGAAAGAGTCAGTGTCGATTAAATCATAAGTAAGTATGTACTTATCCTATTCAAGAAAGACGTAAAGTCACTCGGCTGATGGAAAGTGCTTCTTTTTGGCCTGAGCGAGGTCAACTTCAATCGGAAGAACTAGGGCATCTTCAGGAACTAATAAATCATCAGGCAAGGAGGGGGTGGGGATAGGGTCTCCTTCTTCTTCAGCGATAATCAGCCAGCCTTCGAGAAGATCTTTAGCCATATATAAGGCCTCGTCCATATCTTCACCGCACGAAAAGGCACCCTCCAAGTCAGGAAATTCAATAGCAAACTGGCCAGCTGATGGAGTAAAAATAGCATAGTATAAATACATCCGTACACGTCCTTTCTCTCTAAATGTGGTAAACTAGCAAAAAACAGCTTTTCTATCGTGAGAAGATGCGAAAGTTTTATTTCTTCCCATATTTTTGTTCATCTTTTACCGTTGTGTAGATCGTCAAGCCTAAACCGACAATGATAGTTACAGTCAATAAGATTAATAAGACACATGTAGTTGCTGACATAGTGTAAACCCCCATATCTTTGAAACGGTACATTTTAGAATTAAGCTAGGCACCTCGATAGGCAAAAATAACGCCATGTAAAGTTCATAATATCATTTACTTAGCCCAACTAATGAAAGCATGAATTCGTATCACGCAAGCTAATGATAACATAAGTGGAAATACAGGCCAATATTTAATAGTAGCTGTCTCCTTTTTAACAGCTGTAGTCGGCTAAGAACTCCTAATATAAAAAAAGCATCTTCCTAGTCCACAGAAAAAGGCAGATGCTTTTAAATTTTTGAAGAGTATTGGGACAGGCATGTAGATACCAGCCTCACTTACCACAAGCTAGTCGACAAGCAATCCCCTGCTCGATAGCAGCATTTCTCCACCATCCTACCAGAAACCTAGCACATATTGGAGGCCTAAGCTCACCAGAGTAATAGCAATCCAACAAACGGCCCCTAAACCCAGGGCACTAGCACCCGAGCGCAAGAGCTTGACCAAGTCAGTATTCAAACCAATGGCTGCCATAGCCCAAACGATCAGAAACTTGCTAGCCCATTTGAATGGAGCGAAAAGACTGTCTGGTAAGCCGATAGCCAGGCAGATGGTTGTAAGGAGAGAAGCCAGAACGAAGTAAATAATAAATTGCGGTAGGCTGGCTTTAATTTTTTGTCCCCAAGTCAAGTTAGTAGGCGTTTCTTCCCCGTGACGACTGCGCCAGAAGCTCAGGCCTAGCGTAATTGGAATAATAGCCAGGGTCCGGGTCAATTTCACGGTAATGGCCTTATCCAGGGTTTCGCTTCCTAAGTTAAAGAGGCTATCCCAGGTGGAAGCCGCCGCTGTCACAGATGAGGTATCATTGACCGCTGTCCCTGCAAAGATACCAAAGGCTTCCCCAGTTGTGGTATCGAAGCCCAACCACTGACCTAGGCTTGGGAAAATCAGGGCTGCTAGGACATTAAAGAAAAAAATCACAGAAATCGCCTGGGCGACTTCCTCTTCTTCGGCTTCGATGACAGGCGCGGTTGCAGCTATAGCTGACCCACCACAAATGGACGACCCCACCCCAACCAAAGTGGCCGTCTTCGCATCAATATTCAAATAACGGCTAAAAATAAAGGCCACCAAGAGGGCAACTGAAATGGTTGAGAGAATAATAGGTAAGGAGCTCAAGCCGGTTTCAATCACCACCGAAAGATTGAGGCCAAAGCCTAGTAAGACAACAGCGGCTTGTAATAAGACCTTACTCGAAAAACGAATTCCCGGTTGAAAAGCGGCCCCTGCTGTCCAAAATAGGGCTACAATCATTCCCATTAAAATAGCAAAAACAGGTCCCCCAATGATAGGAAAAGCCTGTCCCAAAAAATGCGCTGGAACTGCAATGGCTAAAGATAAAATCAGTCCTGGCAATAATTGACGATTAATTTGCATAAGATGCCTTCTTTCTAAATCATAAGATGGGCAAAAGTCTCGGCTTTTTCAAGAAAGATGCCAAAAGTTAGCCCTGGCATCCACTTGGCGAATTCGGCCGATCATCTCACAATGCTCGGCCTTCATTCGCCCTCGTGACCCAGGGCTGGTCGACTTTTGTCTTACTTTATTTTCATTAAATCACAATGCTTCATTAATTTCCAATCAATTTTATTTTCCAGATGATCACTTCCAGCTATCTTAAGCGACAAAAAGAAGGCTGAGACAAAGGTCCCAGCCTCCTTTTTAAATAGCGCACATTTTTCAAAAACCTGCTCCAAAAGTCAGGCCTGATCGACTTTTCACAGTCTCTTAGAGCGGTTATGATTTGATCTTGAGATAGAGGCTCTGAACCATAAAGATCAGGATAAACAAGGCCGCTATCGTAGCGCCAGGTGGGGTATCGAAGTAATAGGAGACCGTCAGCCCCCCTAGCATACCAACCAGGGCTAAGCAGATTGCTAGATAAATCACCTGGTTGAAGTGGCGGGCTATCCGCATAGCGATCGCTGCTGGCATGATAATAATCGCAGAAACCAAGAGGGAGCCCGCAATTGGCATCATAATAGAGATAGCAACCCCTGTCACAACAGAGAAAAGAACAGAAATTAAGCGGGTAGGCAGGCCTGCCGTATAGGCGGTATCCTCATCAAATGACAGGACATACAAGATCCGCTGGTTGACCAGGTAGGCCAGACCAACAAGGACAGCGAGGCCAATCAATAAGCCAATTTGCAAGGGTGAAATGGCGACAATCGAACCGAAGAGATAGGATTCGATACTGGCTGCCGAATCAACCCGAGAGAGGAGAAGAAGGGCTAGGGCCATACCACCTGACATCAGCATAGCGATCGAGATATCTGAATAATTACTGTAGACCCGTCTGAGGTATTCTAACAACATGGCAGCCAGGATAACCAAGGCAATCGTGGTCAGAGTCGGTTCCAAGCCAAGCAAATAACCCAAGGCCACGCCTGCTAGGGAAATATGGGCCAAGGTATCCGCCATTAAGGACTGCTTACGGAGGATTAAGAAGAGCCCTAAAATCGGCGTGAAGAGTGCCATAGCTAGACAGGCTATGACGGCTCTTTGCATGAAGTCATACTGAAGCATCTCCATGGGGTACCCTCCTCTCTGACTAAGTGAATCTGTTTGTCGAAGTAATCTTTTAGAGACAGGTCCTCATGGGTCACCATAAGGATTGCCTTAGCGTGGTTGCGGGTATTGTGGCGGAGCAAGTCATAGAAATTTTTGCGCGACTCAATATCCATCCCTGTTGTCGGTTCATCCAGGATAAAGAGATCGGGATCCGTCGCAAAGACTCGGGCCAGGCAGATCCGCTGCTTCTGCCCACCTGACAAGTCGCCGATCCGCTCATTGCGCTGTTCCCACATGCCAACGGAGTCAAAGGCGCGGCGGATATGGTCCTCATCCTCCTGGTCAAGGCGCTTAAACCAACGATTCTGTTGGTAGCGTCCAGACTGTACAAATTCATAGACCGTTGACGGAAAGCCAGCATTGAAGGAAGAAATACTTTGGGGCACATAGCCCACTTGTAATTTTTTGCCTTGAAAATTCGTCTTGGCAATCCGGCAATGGCCTTTTTCGGGTTCGAGTAGGCCCAGGATATTCTTCAACAAGGTCGTCTTAGCCGCCCCATTTTCCCCAGTTAAAATGACAAATTCGCCGGGATCCACGGTAAAACTAATATTATTTAAGACCGGCTCCTCATTGTAAGAGAAGCGCAAGTCCTCCACTTCAATATAATGCATAATCCACTCCTTTACTTCAGTCCGTCCTCAAGATTAGTTAAATTCTGCCTCATCAAGCTGAGATAGCCTTGGCCATTAGCTTCTACTGACACATCAGGAGACTCCATCGAGGTCAGGCTGCTGGTTTTAATGCCGGTATCGTGGGCAATGGTATCGGCTAATTTAGAAGATCCGCCCTGCTGGAAGAAGATCACTTCGATGCCACGCTGGCGGATGAAGTCTTCTAATTGAGCTAATTTCGCAGGAGACAGGCTAGCTGTTGAATCGACACTGGTCAAAGCAATCTGCTCCAAGTCATAGCGAGAAGCCAGGTAATTAAAGGCCGCGTGGTCGACCACAAAGTGCCGGTCTTTTTTATCAGCTAAGGCCTGGTTAAAGTCCTGGTCCAACTGGTCCAATTCTTCGATAAAGGCCTTGGCGTTGGCCTGGTAGTCTGCTCGGTGGTCCGGGTCACGGTCCGACAGGGCATCGGCAATGCCCTGAACTTCTCGCTGGGCGAGGACTGGGTCTAACCAAGTATGTGGATCCTTGGCATGGACATGGAGGTCGCCCTCTGCGTGGTCATGAGCGTCTTCCCCCTCTTCCTCATGGTCGTGGTCATAGCCTTGGTGATGGACTCCATCGATGGTCGTCACCTGACCATCCATCAGGTCCAGCTGACCCGCTGCCTCATGGACCGCAACCTTGTCTTGGTTGAGTGTCTCGAGCATGGCAGGAACCCAGGTCTCCATCTCCTTACTGTTATAGACAAAGAGGTCCGCTTGTTCTAAATCGGCTAAATTTTTAGCGCTAGGCTCGTAGTCATGGACTTCTTGACCATTAGCAATCATGACCTGAACATCTGCATGGTCCCCAGCCACCTCCTGGGTCAAGGCCTGGATGGGGTAAAAACTCGTCATCACTTGCAACTTATCCCCCGACCCGGCATTTTGCTGGGGCGATTGGCAGGCAGAGACCAGGAAGGCCAGGGGCAATAGCAAGAGGTAAATATATTTTTTCTTCATAGCTGACTCCTTTCATCAAGGTTATTCGGAATTGTTACGATTTAATACATTATAAGATAGCACAAAACTTGACTCGCTGCAATAAAAAAAGTTGAGTCCCCTCAACTTTTCCTATCCCATAGCTTACAGTCCCGTTCCCTGCTGCAAGACGGGGACCACATAGACTTCTTTGCAGAAGCCGCGCAAGGCATTATACACATGTTTAGCCCGGTTCGACGTTGGGGCAAAACCGATTACCGTCGAGCCCGTTCCGGTCATGGTCACGCCCTCCGCCCCAAACTTCTGCATCTTGGCCTTTAACTTGTTCAAAATCGGATAATTCCAAAAGACCAAATCTTCTAGCATATTCCCTGTGGCTTGAACCAAGTCTTGGTAAGACTGCTTATGAATGGCTTGAAGGACTGCCGGCGTATTCCCCTGGTCCGGCAAGTCATTAGGATCCAGGTCTTGTAAGATCTTATCTGTTGATACAGATAGCGGTGGCTTGGCTAGGACTAACCAAGAAGCTGGAAGAGCGGGAAGGGCCTGGAGCTGATCTCCCTGCCCTGTCACATGTTGGATGCCGCCGAGCAAACAATAAGGTGCATCCGCATCAATCTGCAAAGCCAATTGCAAGAGCTCATCTGTCGAATAATGCAAGTCCCAGAGTTTATTAACAGCTCGCAAAACAGCTGCTGCATCGGAACTTCCTCCGCCCAGGCCAGCAGAGACGGGAATCTGTTTCTCAATAATAATATCTAAGCCACGGTCTACTTGGCTAGCTTCCTTAATCAAGTCCGCCGCGCGATAGGCATGGTTTCTGGCATCATTAGGGAGGAAGCTCCGGCTAGTCCGCACCACAATTTCTTGGTCGGAACGTTCTTGGATGGTCAGACGATCCGAAAGATCAACCGAGGCCATCACCATGTCATAATGCCACTGCCCCTTATCCGCCTGGTAGATCAAGTCCTGGGATAGGTTAATCTTGGCTGCTGCTTTCTCAATAATCGACACACTGCCACCCCCTCATTATAGTTTACTTATTATCTTGAATTTTAGCATGACCTGCCCTTTAAATAAAGCAAAGCCGCTTTTCTTCAAGAGCTCTAATGCATCAATGAGAAAAAGGCTAGGACACCATGCCTAGCCTCAACTTCTCTAATTATTAAATTCAATTTCAACGCTTTCTGTTAAGACATCCGTGTAACTGTAACAGACACGTTCAAATTGATTTTGATCCTGGTCAAGTTCAACAACAAAAACAGCTGGAAAAGTGTCACTCAAAATCCCTTCGCGAACGGTAATCCGTTTACGTCCAGTTTGTTGAGTGACCTGGATACGGCGCCCAAGCTTCTCATCCAAAGCTGCTTTGATCGCTGCTAAGTTCCCTGACATTCTATCACTCCTCTAATGTTAACTATTATAACACATACGTTGACTTTATGCAATATCACAAATGAGCGATAGAGTCAAGACTTGACCTTATTTTCTTAGCTATTTTTTACTTAGCTATTAGCTTCTTTTCCCTGAGTTTGAATACCCTGGCGGACGACTTCAGCCACTAATAACTTCTCCGCATCAATGATGGGAAAGGCCTTCTTCGGATCATGACTATTGACATAGGAAACTTCCGTACAACCCAGGATTACGGCTGATGCGCCTTGGTCCATAAAGTCAGAAAGAATTTCCTCGTAGAGACTAAGGTCAGCAAGCGCTTGGTTCTTGACCTGGTCATAAATCAAGGTCATGATCTTCTCTTGCAGGGCTTCGTCTGGGGCCAAGGGCTGGCAACCTGCCCGCTCAATGGTCCGGTGGTAGAGTCCACTCTGGCTTGTCCCCTTGGTCGCGCAGATACCAATTTTCTCCCCTTGGTGGTCAGCCAAAGCTTCTTCAACGAGTGTCAACATATTTATAATAGGCAGGTCTGTTGCTGCCTGCAGGTCATCGAAGAAATAATGAGCCGTATTGCAAGGGATAGCCAAGAAATCTGGCCCTAAACTTTCGATTTGTTTAATATCTTCTATTAGAGGCTCAACAGGGCTCGCCTGGTTGTGGTCTAAGATATAGGCGGTCCGGTCGGGAACCGTTGCATGGTTAAAGAGGATATAGTTCAAATAAGCCTGGTCGCTTTCTGGACGATATAGCTTATTCATTTCTTCTAAAAAGTTCGTGGTCGCAACAGTCCCCATCCCTCCTATAATGCCAAAGAAATGTTTCATAGTACCTCCCTCTACAGAGCCGGTTAAAGCTGGCCTGTTTCTTTAAATTTGCGGTAGTAATTGAGCTCCGATGCTTTCACATAGAGCTTGCGACGCCAGTGATTGTCATAAGGATAAGCTAGGGGGTTAAAGACCTGCCCCTCTTGGTAGAGGCCCTTCACCTGGTCGGCATAAGATGTTCCTTGGAGGCGACGCTTCACCAAACCCCGAGGCAGAACCGTAAATAAGGCCGGTATCGCCTCAAAACTATCAGGCACTGGTCGCCCAAAGAGATAGTCTTCAATGTAATAGTAGACAGGGTTTTGCCCACCTGCCGTCACATAATAATTGGACAGACCCAAGCGTGGATTCAATTCAAAGAAGACAAAAGCTTCCTGGTCATGATCGTAGATTAAGTCGAAGTTGGCATAACCTGTAAAATCATAGGCTGTCATTAAGGCCTCCACATGACGGTAGACCTCCTCATGACCATTCTCACTCAGAATAGCCAGGTGGTTACCCGCTGCGCTGGCCGACCGGTCTTCAACCATGACCCGTCCAAAAGCTGTCAGCTTAATCTGCTTATCATGAGGCGAGCGGTAAGCTGTCACTACTGCCTGGTCGGTATCCGCTCCTTCGATGAAATCTTGAACAATAATCGGATCTGGATAGCCCCCCTGGCGCATAAGATGGATGGCTGTCTGGGCTTCCTGGGGATTATCGCAGAAATAAATCTTCCGCTTCCCTTCAAAATGCAGGACCTGGTAGCTTGGCGTGATGGCTGGCTTAACAACCAGCTTGCCCTTAGCTTCACTTGGAAGCTGGTCATCTGTCACTTGCCAGGTATGGGGGTAAGGGACCCCCACTTCCTCACACTTGGCATAGAATTTGGCCTTGTCTGTTGCCTCTTCTAAGGTTGCTAGGTCCACATAAGGAACGGTCCAGCCGGCTTCCTCAAAGATATCGCGGTGGGTGATCAAATGCTCTGTGAACGTATCCTCAGAAGCGAGAACAATTTTGGCTGCTTCTGGATAATCACGTTCCACCCGGTCTCTAACTTCAATAAAATGCTCACGCAAGTTATCTGTTAAGTCAGGGTAGATATGCTTATTGACAATCTTCGAATGGGCAACAGGGCCGGCGTCCATGGTTACATTTAACTCCGTCTTAATGCCGTATTGCTCATGGAAGGCCCGGACAATACTATAGGCTCCCTTGTTCCCCAAGAACAAAACAGGAACAAATGCTGGTAAATTAGACATAGCTCGGCTCCTTTTACGCGATATCGGCTGTTTCAGGGGCTAGGGTCTTGCAAGCGCCCTGATCCTTGATGAAGTAGATGGTATACCATAAGAGGAAGACATAGACCGCATAAATTTGGTGACCTAAGTCAGCCTTCTCTTGGCGGTGGTCCTCGAGTAATTGGAGGAGGGTTTCTTGGTCAAAGAATTCAGCCGCTAAGTCACTTTCAAACATAGCCTTAATATTAGAATAGAAAGGTTCTTCCCGTAACCAGTGACGGATAGGGGTTGGGAAGCCGAGTTTCTTGCGCTTGGCCCACTCTTCAGGCAGGACATCTTCAGCCGCCTTACGAAGGGCGACCTTAGTTTGCTTGGCTGTTGTCCGGTATTCGTCTGGAATTCCCTTAGCCATTTCCATGACTTCCTTATCCAAGAAAGGCACACGGAGTTCAAGAGAATGGGCCATACTCATCTTGTCTGCCTTGAGCAAGATATCGCCTGGCATCCAAACATTCAAGTCCAGATACTGCATCTTTTGTAGGTCACTTTGGCCCGCCACTTGGGCATAGTATGGGGCACAAATGTCAGTCGAGGTCTGATTGGACCGGTATTTTTCATTGAGGATAGCATGGGCTTGGGCATCTGGAAAGACCAGGGCCTGGCCGATAAATTTCTCTTCCACTGGGGTCACTGACCGTTCCGCCAATTGCTTGAGACGGGAAGGTTTTTGCCCCGTTGGTAAGAGGCGGTTAATGAAACGTCGCATGCCTAGAGGCAGTTTGTTGTAGTAATCTTGTTCAATATGGGAAGGTTGGTACCATTCATAGCCCCCGAAGAGCTCATCGGCTCCCTCACCAGATAGGACAACGGTCACATTTTCAGCAGCTAATTGGTTGAGGAAGTAGAGGGGAACAATAGAGTAGTTGGCATCTGGTTCATCCAAGTAGTAGATAATATCCTCTAAGTTGTCGAAAGCTTGTTGTCCTGAGATATAACGGCTCTTGTTTTCGATTCCGAGTTGTTCTGATAATTTTTGGGCATGGACGGTTTCATTAAACATGTCTTCATATTCTTTAAAGCCCACTGAGAAGGACTGTTGAGGCTCAAGCAAGGCGGTAACCAAGCTCGAGTCTACCCCACCGGATAGGAAGGAGCCAACTTTAACATCGGACATAGCATGGAGTTCCACTGATTCATCGATCGATGCCTTGATTTTTTCCACATAGTAATCAATATCTTCTTGGGCAGGCTCACTCGTTTCATCATGGAAGGCCTTGTCCCAATATTTCACGGTCTGCATTTTGCCATTTTGGTAGAGCATATAGTGGGCTGGCTCTAACTTGTAGACCCCTTTAAAGAAAGTCTCATCTAATGGGTTATACTGGAAGGTCAAGAAAGGTTGGATAGCTTCCTTGTTTAAGGCCTTGATAAAGTTCGGATGGTCGAGGAAGCTCTTGATTTCAGAACCGAAGAGCAGGCTGCCATCTGTCGTATAGTCCGTATAGTAGAGGGGTTTAATCCCGAAACCGTCGCGGGCTAAGAGGGCACGCTTTTCCTGGGTATCCCAGATGCAGAAGGCGAACATTCCCCGTAATTTGGCCACAATATCTTCGCCGTATTCTTCAAAGCCACGGATAATGACTTCACTATCTGTTTCTGAAATAAATTCATAACCCTTTGCCTTAAGGTCCTTGCGCAAGGTCTTGTAGTTATAGATTTCACCATTAAAGACCATGACGTAACGGCCATCCTTGCTGTAGAAAGGCTGGTTCCCACAATCGCTCAGGTCAATAATGGACAAGCGACGGAAGCCCAAGGAGATGTCGTCATCTGTGTAGACACCTGCGCTATCTGGCCCCCGGTGGACAATTCGTTCCATCATGGCATCTAGTATTTCTTTATCATTTTCAAGTTTACGGTCGGCACCATAGATATATCCGACAAAACCACACATAATTATTACCTCATTTTTTATTTTTTTCGCATTTCTCTATCTTCTATCTCTTTATTATAACGAATGCCTGGTCCCTTAAGTCTAAAAGATTTGTAAAAATTAAGAACATCCCGCTTCATTCAAAGCATCACTCAAACGAGCAAACTCTTCAATACTCAGGGTTTCAGCCCGGCGCTTGGGATCAATTTCGGCCTGGGCCAAGGCCTCCTCTACCCGCTCCAAGACTTGGGGGTCCTTGCCAAAGAATTGGCGGAGATTATTCCACAAGGTCTTGCGCCGCTGCTTGAAGCTGGCCCGCACCAAGCGGAAGAAGAAGTCTTCATCTTGGACAGAGACCTTGGCTTGGGGGCGGCGTTTCAAGTAGAGAATAGCCGAGTCAACATTCGGACGCGGTTTAAAGACTGTGCGCGGCACCGTGAAGGCAATCTCAGCCTCACAATAATAATCGATCGCAATCGTTAAGGACCCGTAAGCCTTGGAATGCGTAGCTGCGGTCAATCGCTCCGCCACTTCTTTTTGCATCATAAGCACAAAGCCGTCAAAACGCAGGCCGGATTCTAAGAGTTTAAAGATAATTGGCGTCGTGATGTAGTAAGGCAGGTTGGCCACTACTAGCAAGCGGTCATCTGCTGAGAAGTAGTGACTGACCGTCTCTGCAATATCCACTTCCAAGATATCAGCATGAAGGACATGGATATTGTCATAGTCGCTCAGCTCATTGGCCAAAACCGGCAGCAAGCGTTGGTCCAATTCGAAGGCTAGAACTTCTTTGCCTTCCTGGGCCAGAACCTCTGTCAAAGCCCCGATACCGGGACCGATCTCGATCACATTCGTTGCTTTGTCAATCTCTCCTGTGGCTACCATATCTGCTAAGACCTGGGGCTCCATCAGAAAGTTTTGCCCCAGGCTCTTCTTGGCTTCCAAGTGGTAGCCTTTGAGTATTTCATTTGTACGCGAAGGCGTTGCGATTAATTTCTTTTTCATAGGTCCTCCTCAGCCTGGTCCGCTTCATAGTCGGCCATGACTTCTTTGACACGTTCAATAGGAATCTGGAACATCTGCAAGCGTTTGGCTAATTGTTTGCCATTGCTGTGGCCGATATAGAGTTGTTCGGCCAGATAGTCCCGGCGCTGTTGGGCATCCTTCCCTCCTAACAGACCCAGGTCAAGGAGGGCTGAGCGGTCAATCGCCTGGACGCCTGCGTCTTGGTCCACCACCGTATAAACCCGGTCTAGGGCCTGGCGGATAGCCGCTTCGGAAGCATGCTCAACCCCCAGGCTGGCCCGAAGCGACGACGCGCGAGCATCTTCTCTTGAAATAAAAGCATGTTGGACGCCTGGCACAGCCGTCTGAATGGCCTGGCGGATTTTCGTTCCCGAGATATCAGGGTCTGTAAAGACAATAACCCCCTTGACCGCTTGGGCCTGACGGATTTGGTCGAGGATGTTTTCATTTAAGGCCGAGCCTCCAGTCTCAATCGTATAGACGTCAAAAATTTCTTGGAGCCGCCGCGTATCGTCGCGGCCCTCGACCACGATCACTTCTTTTATCTTGTCCTTAGCCATCTGCTTGCCCTTTCTTCTGGAAAGTTTGGCCGTCATAAGTCAGATTAAAGAAGCGGCAAGCATTGTCAAAGGTCAACTGAGCAAAGTCTTCATAGGACATGTCTAATTCATCAGCGAGCCGGTTGCAAACATAGCGCACCAAGTGACTGCCATTCTTTTGTCCGCGCTTAGGTTCAGGCGTTAGATAGGGCGAATCCGTTTCAATTAAGATGCGGTCTTTAGGGCATAGGCGCACCGCTTCTCGCACTTCTTTTGACTTCTTGAAGGTCGAGACGCCACTGAAGGAAAGATACATGCCTAGGTCCAGGTAAGCCTGAGCCAGATCTGGGCCATCTCCAAAGTTATGGATGACCCCACCAATTTCACCGATCTTTTCTTCTTTAAGAATTTGGTAAGTGGCTTCCTGGGCATCACGCGAATGGATAACTACTGGCAGTTCATATTCACGGGCTATGGCTAATTGCTGGCGGAGGACACGCTCTTGGACCTCCCGAGGGCTCTTATCCCAGTGAAAGTCCAAGCCAATTTCGCCCACACCGACTGCCTTAGGATGAGTCAGCTGTTGGCGCAAGAGGTCTTCCTCCTCTGAGCCAAAGTCAATTGCATCCACAGGGTGCCAGCCAAAGACTGCCAATAAGTCATCGTTTTGGGCCAGCATCTTATTCGCCCGGTCAATACTTTCCCGGTCCGAGCCAATCAGGGTCATGCCCTTGACACCTGCCGCTCTCGCCTTAGCCAAGGCCTGGTCGCGGTCCTCATCAAATTCACTCGCATTCAAATGGGTGTGCGAATCAAATAGCATCTCTTTTCCTTCTTTCTCTCAAGCTTACAAAAATACACCTTTCCCGTCCAAGTAATAAATAAAGGTTGGAGACCAAAGCCCAACCTTTATTTTTTCTCAATCACTACTCAGTCTGGAAACTAGCCAATTAAACTGCCATTTGGGATATGATCAGGCACAAAAACAAGGGACAAGTCGCCATCATGTTCGGCCGAAAGAATCATACCTTGCGAAATCTCACCGCGCATCTTACGGGCCTTCAAGTTAGCCACAATGATGACTTTTTTACCGACTAAGGCTTGGGGATCAGGATAGAATTCCCGGATACCCGATAGGATTTGCCGGTGGCCTTCATCGCCAGCGTCCAGACGGAACTTGAGCAACTTATCGGCCCCTTCAACAAAGTCGCAGGCAATGACTTCAGCTACCTTTAATTCCACCCGGTCAAACTGGTCAAATTTAATGGCCTTATCCTTGGCTGACGTCAAGGTCACTTCTTCAGGATCCCAATTCTCTTCTTCATCGCTAGTTGCCGTTGACATTTGGGACTGGATATAAGCCACTTCTTCATCTTTATCCAAGCGTGGGAAGATAGGTTCACCCTTAGACACGACGCGGGCGGTTTCAGGGTAAGATCCAATTTCTAGAGCATCATATTGGTGGTTCTCATCGGAAATACCTAACTGGTCAAAGATCTTAGCAGGCGTCCGGGTCATCACTGGTTGGATAAGAATGGCGATCATCCGCAGGGTATCCACCAAGTGGTACATCACCGATTGGAGTTCATCCGCCTTACTATCATCTTTAGCTAGGAGCCATGGCATAGTTTCATCAATATATTTGTTGGTCCGGGAAATAATTTCCCAGACATTATCCAAGGCCACGCTAAATTTCAGATGGTCCATATTATCATGGTAGCTAGCGATCCCTTTTTCGATAGTCTCCTCAAGGGCCGCATCATAAGCTGTCACATGGCCAGGATAGGCTCCTACTTGGCCGTTGAGGTACTTATTCACCATGGAAATAGTCCGATTTAAGAGGTTCCCCAAGTCATTGGCTAAATCATAGTTAATCCGATTAACAAAATTAGCTGGTGTAAAGACCCCATCTGAGCCAAAGTGAACTTCGCGCATAAGATAATAACGCAGGGCATCTAACCCATAGCGGTCAACGAGCATATCTGGGTAAACAACATTCCCCTTGGATTTAGACATCTTCCCATCTTGCATGAGTAACCAACCGTGGCCAAATACTTTCTTAGGTAAAGGCAAGTCCAGAGCCATCAGCATAATTGGCCAATAAATCGTGTGGAAGCGAACAATTTCCTTACCTACAATATGGATATCAGCTGGCCAGTATTTTTGGAAGTTGCTGTCATCATCACTGCCGTAACCCAGAGCCGTAATATAGTTAGCCAAAGCATCGATCCAAACATAAACCACGTGTTTAGGATTTGAAGGCACTTCGATCCCCCAATCAAAGGAGGTCCGTGTCACCGCCAAGTCTTCCAAACCTGGCTTGATGAAGTTATTAATCATTTCATTCTTCCGTGACTCCGGTTGGATAAAGTCTGGGTGGTCTTCATAGTATTGGAGTAGACGGTCTGCATACTTACTCATCTTGAAGAAGTAAGATTCTTCCTTAACCAATTCCACTTCATGGCCTGAAGGAGCCTTACCGCCGATTACCTTGCCTTCATCATCGCGGTAAACTTCAGCCAATTGGGTTTCGGTAAAGTACTCTTCGTCAGAAACCGAATACCAACCTTCATATTCACCTAGGTAGATATCGCCTTGTTCAAGTAAGCGCTCGAAGATTTTTTGGATGGCTTTTTCATGGTAGTCATCAGTTGTACGAATAAACTTATCATTAGAAATATCCAGACGCTTCCATAAATCTTGCATACCTTGAGCCATCCGGTCCACATAGGCTTGGGGACTAATCCCTTCTTCTTCCGCCTTTTGTTGGATCTTTAAACCGTGTTCGTCAGACCCTGTCAGGAAGAAGACGTCAAAGCCCATCAAACGCTTATAACGGGCCAGTGTATCCGCCACGATGGTTGAATAGGAATTGCCGATATGTAATTTCCCACTTGGATAGTAGATGGGAGTTGTTAAATAAAATGTTTTCTTTTCTTCAGCCACGAATGAGTGCCTCCTAATTTAATTGATTTTCCTTAATAGTATAGCATAGATAAGCCCTGACTTTAAAGTAAGTGACTGGATAAATGATCGCTCCTGTTCGACCTGGGCAAACACAAAAGAAACATAAAAACCGGGGCTGAGTGAACCCGGATTCAAAGTAAACAATGATTTCAAAAGAAAAGGCAGAAAAAGGCTAGGGAAAATCCCTAACCTCTAAACCAGGCAAGCCACTATAGGTTGATCACAAAGGAGGGACGGAAGTGGTCCACATGGCCGTAAGTCACCGTCTGACCAGGCTGAGGGGCATGGATATAAGCCCCATCCCCCAAAGCAATCGCTACATGGTAAGCCCCACCGGCTCCCTCCCAAAAATAAAGGCCTCCAGGTCTCGCCGCTTCAACTGCTTCGTGCGGGCCAATTAATTCCTGGGCATAAGTCGCCCGGCCAATCTGGAGACCGTTCTCCAAGTAAACCTGGTGGACCAAGCCAGAACAATCAAAGCCTGCCGGTGTCGCCCCACCCCAAACATAGGGGACGCCTAAATAGGCCTCAGCTGAAGCAATAATTTCCGCTCCGAGCTCGGAAGCCGGTAAATCTCGGCTCAGATCATTCTCCAAATTGATCGGATCCGCTAGCTGACAACAAGACCGAGGACAGAGTTCAAGGTCCTGGCCCACCGCCTTTGCCGGAAGCTGTCCCGCATGAACAGTCTGGCCTTGGCAGAAAAAGATAATCAACGCAACAAAAACAACACTAATTATTTTCTTCATGGATGAAATCCTCAATTCTTAAGTATTCCACCCTGAACCATATTCAGTTTAACACAAGCATATTAAATTCCTGTAAAAGTCTTGTAAAGAATACTTTGCCTATAATAAAAGTTCCCAGTCATAAGCATGGTGGCATAACTGGAAACTTTTCTCTTAGATATTTGAATGACTAGTCGGCCAATGTAATCAAGAAATATTTCTTCTTGCCCCGGCGCACGACAATATAGCGACCTTCAATGGCATCGGCTTCAGAAATTTCATAATCCAAATCTTGAACCCGTTCACCGTTAATATAAATCGCACCGTTTTGAATATCTTCACGGGATTGGCGGCGAGATTTCTCAACTTCCGCATCCACCAACCAAACGGCTAGGTTAGCAGTTTCCTTAGGCATGGTTTTACCTGGCATCTTGCCAAAGCCTTGCTCGATTTGTTGGGCAGTCAGCTGTTTGATATCGCCTTTGAATAAGGCGTCAGTAATGGCTAAGGCATCTTGTAAGCCTTCTTCGCCGTGGACGAAGCGGGTCATTTCCTCTGCTAAGGCCTTCTGAGCTTCACGTTTTTCAGGTTCATTCGCAACTTTTTCTGCATAGTCAGCGATCTCTTCTTGAGACAAGAAAGTGAAGTATTTGAGGTATTTAATGACGTCGGCATCTTGTTGGTTGACCCAGAATTGGTAGAATTCATATGGCGAAGTTTTCTCAGGATCTAACCAAACAGCCCCACCAGCAGTCTTGCCGAATTTGGTACCATCAGCTTTCAGCATTAAAGGAATGGTTAATCCAAAAGCTTGGGCTTCCGGTCCTTCCACCTTGCGGATGTAGTCCAAGCCTGAGGTAATATTCCCCCATTGGTCGGCCCCACCAATTTGCAGGCGAACGTCCTCTTCTTGGTAGAGATGGAGGAAGTCCATAGATTGGAGGATTTGGTAGGCAAACTCAGTAAAGGAAATCCCTACTTCTAGGCGGGAAGCAACGATATCCTTAGCCAACATGGTATTGACATTGAAGCGCTTGCCGGCCGTCCGCAAGAAGTCAAGCAAGCTAATGTCCTTGGTCCAATCATAGTTATTGACCATGCGGAAATCAGCATCTGGATCCTTGAGGAAGAGCTTCTTCATCTGTTCGCTCAACTTACGCGCATTTTCATTTACTTTGTCAAGAGATTGGAGCTGACGTTCTTCAGACTTACCTGATGGATCCCCGATTGTCCCGGTCGCCCCACCGATCAAAATCACTGGCCGGTGCCCAGCAAGTTGGAAACGTTTCAGCATAATAAAAGGAATTAAGTGGCCAATATGCAAAGAGTCCCCCGTTGGATCGACCCCACAATAGAGACTGATCTTATGGTTTTCAACATAATCTTTCAAGCCCTCTTCATCCGTCTGCTGGTTAATGGCTCCCCGCCATTCCAATTCATCAATAATATTCATGATAAACCTCCTTAAATTAATTCATATGCAGGCAATATTCATCGATTAGCCCCGTCTAAGATCCCAGACTAATAAAAAAGTCCCTAAGCCTCACTCCTTGTGAAGCCTAGGGACGACCTTACCGTGTTACCACCCAGTTTGCTAGAACACTAGCCACTCGACATGCGTTAAAGGACATGACCCTAATATCTTAGACCGAGGAACCGTAATTCACACTTGACGACGGGCTAATTTTCACCAACCACTAGCTCTCTACTATCGCGTCTGCCAAGGCTACTGCAATTCGATATTTTATCTATGTGGGCCTAGTATAAGCGACCCAGTCAGAAAAGTCAAACCAAATAAAAATATTTTACCTCCTGCTTTAAAAGCCTTTGTCAAAAGCCGGACCCTGTAGTAAGCTTGAAGAAAAAGGAGGATTCCATGGACCTATCATATCTTGCACAAAATTACCCCGCATCAACGATTCGGAAGCTGGCTCGCTATGCTCAACAATTCCCAGATGTTGACTATTTCACCATGGGCGAGCCAGATTTTCCTTCCCCCCACTTGGTTAAAGAAACTGCTAAGGAACAAATTGACGCCAACCGTACCTACTATGGCCCCAATATCGGCGAGCCCGGCCTCCAGGAAGCTATCGCCAATTACTATAACCACCACTACCACAGCCACTACCAGGCCGAGCAAGTTGTGGTCTCCTTTGGTGCAACAGAGGCCTGCCTACTGACCATCATGGCGACTCTCAATCCTGGAGATGAAGTTATTATCTTCACTCCCCACTATCCCAATTACCTGGGCCAAGTGGAAGCCATGCGGGCTAAGGCGGTCCTCGTCCCCTTAGAAGCCCGCTATCACTTCCAGCCTCAAATCGAAGCTTTGGAAGCGGCGATCACCGAGCGGACGAAACTTATTATTGTAAACACCCCGAATAATCCCTTGGGCACAGTCATCGATGCAGACAAGGTTCAAGCCATCAGTCAAGTCGCCCTCGACCACGATCTTTTCATCCTAGCCGATGAAGTTTACCACACCCTTACCTATCCTCAAGCCGCCCATAGCAGTTTCGCCAATCCTGACTTGCCCAACGCAGACCAAACCATCGTCGTTGATAGTTTCTCCAAGTCTTTCTCCATGACAGGCTACCGCTGCGGTTTTGCCCTCTGCCCCGATCCCGCCATGGCCCAGGTGATGGCTGAATTCAAGGAAGGCATCGGCTTTGCGGTTCCTCAATTTATCCAAGATGCTTGTCAGGTCGCCCTCGAGGAAGGCCAAGCTGCCACTGAAGACATGCGCCAAGCCTATGATCAGAGACGGCAGTATTTGATCCCCCAACTCAACCAAATCAAGGGCATCCATTGCGCCGACACCCAGGGCGCCTTCTATGCTTTTGCTGATGTCTCTGAATTTCCTTTCACATCCTGGGAATTCGTCACCCAGCTCATTGCTGAAGAGGGCTTGGCCGTCATTCCTGGTTCCAGTTTCGGATCAGCCGGGGAGGGTTTTATCCGCATCTCCTTCGCTGCCAGCCAGACTAAATTAGAAAAACTTCTGGTCGGCCTTCGATCCTTTTCCAAACGGCACATGAGTTAGATTTATTGACATAGGTTTTAGGTATTATCGTCATTTTGGATTAAAATGACGATTTTCCTTTACATATTTTTGCTCTTTTTGAATGAAAGCTTAATTAAAAAGCGATGTAAGCGCTATTATATAAGTTATATAACATAACATCTTGCGTGAAGATTTTTTTGTTTTTATCTTTGCCTTAAGTCATAATAAAAACATCAAATGACTCGGAATTAGAAAGAGGAACCACATATGGCTAATCAAATAACCGCTAAATTCATTCGCCAAGAGGTTGTCGATAAAGATGTCCACTTCTTACGCCTAGCCTTCTCTGATGTCAACGGCATCCTAAAAAACGTTGAAGTCCCAATCAGTCAGCTCGATAAGGTGCTCGACAATAAAATGATGTTCGATGGCTCTTCTATTGAAGGTTTTGTCCGCATTGAAGAATCCGATATGTACCTAGTCCCTGATCTCGATACCTGGATGATTTTCCCTTGGACTGCAGACGAAGGCAAGCGCATCGCCATCTTGATTTGTGATATTTTCTTACCTAATGGCGACCCCTTCCCTGGAGACCCCCGCGGTAACTTGAAGCGCATGGTAGCCAAGATGAATGCTAAAGGCTTTACCGCCTTCAACCTTGGCCCCGAAGCGGAATTCTTCCTTTTCAAGCGCGACGAGAACGGCCAACCAACAACTCAAGTTAACGACCACGCTGGCTACTTCGACTTAGCCCCCGTCGACCTGGGAGAAAACTGCCGGCGCGACATCGTCTTAACCCTTGAAAAGTTAGGCTTTGAAGTGGAAGCCTCCCACCATGAATGTGCGATCGGCCAACATGAGATCGACTTCAAATACGATGACGTGGTGACGGCCTGTGACCGCATCCAAATGTTCAAGCTGATCGTTAAGAGTATCGCCCGCAAACACAATCTCCATGCCACCTTCATGCCTAAACCCGTTGCCAATATCGCAGGCTCTGGCATGCACTGCAACATGTCCCTCTTCACCGCAGAAGGCAATGCCTTCTATGAAGCCGACAGCGCGACTGGTCTTTCAACGACTGCCTACCAATTCATGGCCGGCATTCTCAAGCATGCCAAGGCTCTAACCGCTATCGGTAATCCCCTGGTTAACTCTTACAAGCGTCTCGTGCCCGGCTATGAAGCGCCTGTCTATATCGCTTGGTCAGCCCAAAACCGCTCACCCCTCATTCGGATTCCCTCTGCCCGTGGGAACTCGACCCGGATTGAGCTGCGGTCAGTAGACCCCTCTGCTAATCCTTATCTTATTATGGCGGCCTTGATTGGCGCTGGCCTGGAAGGCATTGAAAAAGAACTCCAACCAGCTAAGGCGACTGACCGCAACATCTACAGCATGACAGAAAATGAACTGCGCCAAGCGGGCATTGAACAATTACCAAATTCGCTCGACCATGCCCTGGATGAGTTCGAACAGGATAGTAAAATCCAAGAAGCGCTTGGTCAGCATATTACGGAAAACTTCATCTCTAGCAAGCGTTTGGAATGCAATGAGTATGCCTTACAGATCTCCCAGTGGGAGCTCGACCATTATTTTAGAAGCTATTAACAAGTAGCATTAAGAGGCTGGGACAAAAGTTCCAGCCTCTTTTTAAATAGCGAACACTTTTTCAAAAAACTGCTCCAAAAGTCAGGCCTGACATCCACTTCACGAACTATGAGAAATCGTTAGTAAACGTTTTCTCATAGTTCGCTCCAGTGGTTCAGGCCTGATCGACTTTTGTCACACTCTCTTTATGGCTAGCCTGGTCAGCAGGTCATCGCAGGATTACTTGCGACGATCATCGACAGCAGCTAGAACAGCGGCTTTAACTTCTTCTGACCCCTGGAGAGCCTGGTCTGCCCGGTCTTGGTAGGCCTGGGCTTTTTCTTCATCCTTAATCAAGTTGACATTCTCAAGGACATTGTATTTGGCACACTGCAAGGCTGTATAGAGGTGCTGAACTCCAACTTCGACGTCAGCTAGGACTGATTTCCGACCGATTTCCGCAATTTCCTCAAGCAAGCGCATGGCTTTGAGGCTAGTTTCCATCACTTGCAAGGGAACTTCAGTTGCTCCCAGCAGCGCTTCTTGGATGGCAGCTGTCCGCCTTGCTTTCTCCTCTTCTGTCTCCCGGGGCAAGGCATATTGGGCAAACATTTTACCAGAAACTTCAGCATCTTTTTGGCTCAAGTCCTTCAACTGGTCAATGTAGGCATGACCTTGACTCAAAATATGATCTATCCGGTCAAGATCCGCATCTTTTACCTTTTCTTTTGTAATTTCGAGGACCATACATCCCAAAGCTGTTCCTAAAGCCCCCGTCAAGGGAATGACAGAGCCACCTCCAGGCGCAGACTTAGATGAAGCCACATCAGCAATATAAGTATTTAAATCCATAAAAACGAACCCCTTTCTTATAATCAACTTACACACATTTTACCATAAAAGCGCTTTCTTACAACTCAAAAGATCTGTAAGCTTATATCACGCTAAAGCCCTTTATAACTTCATCCAGCGTCTCAATCAAAGAAATTTGGCACTCATAGCTTTTATGATGTTACATTTTATGACAAAATATGTGAATTATTTATTGCATTCTTTTGTCTTATGTTTCATAATGAATTCATTGTTAGTGGTAAAAAGGAACAAACAAGAGATAGGAGTATTTTTATGGCAAAGATTACAGCTGATCAAATCCGTGAAGAAGCCGAAGCAAAAGATGTACACTTCCTCCGCCTCGCCTTCTCCGATGTCAACGGCGTCTTAAAAAACGTTGAAGTCCCAATCAGCCAGTTAGAGAAGGTCTTGAGTAACAAGATGATGTTCGATGGGTCTTCCATTGAGGGGTTTGTCCGTATCGAGGAGTCCGACATGTATCTGATTCCTGACCTAGATACCTGGATGATCTTTCCTTGGACCACCGAATCGGGCAAGCACATCGGCATCTTAATCTGTGACATCTTCCTCCCCGATGGCAGCCCCTTCCCCGGTGATCCACGTGGCAACTTAAAACGCATGGTAGCTAAGATGAATACTAAGGGCTTTACCGACTTCAACCTGGGCCCAGAAGCCGAGTTTTTCCTCTTTAAGCGTGATGAAAACGGCCTACCGATTACCCAGGTCAACGACCACGGTGGCTACTTCGACCTAGCTCCCGTCGATCTTGGCGAGAATTGCCGGCGCGATATTGTTCTAACCCTTGAAGAAATGGGCTTTGAAGTAGAAGCCTCCCACCATGAAGGAGCGATTGGTCAACATGAAATAGACTTCATGTACGACAGCGTGGTAACAGCCTGTGACCGGATCCAAATGTTTAAGCTAATCGTTAAGAGTATCGCTCGCAAACACAATATGCACGCTACTTTTATGCCTAAACCTGTTGCTAACATCGCGGGGTCAGGTATGCACTGCAACATGTCTCTTTTCAACGACCAGGGCAATGCCTTCTATGATGCTAACAATGAGCTCGGTCTTTCAGAGACGGCTTACCAATTCATGGCCGGTATCCTCGACCATGCCAAAGCCATTACGGCGGTAGGCAACCCTATCGTTAACTCCTATAAACGCTTGGTTCCTGGCTATGAAGCGCCTGTCTACATTGCTTGGTCCCAACAGAATCGCTCACCCCTAGTCCGCATCCCATCTGCTCGCGGAAATTCTACCCGGATTGAATTACGGTCAGTTGACCCCTCAGCCAACCCTTACTTAATCATGGCCAGCTTAATTGGTGCAGGCCTGGATGGAATTGACCGCGAACTCCAACCTGACGCTCCAACCGACCGTAACATCTACAGCATGACCGAGAGCGAACTAGCTGAAGCAGGTATCGAGCAACTACCGATGACCCTCGACTATGCCCTTGACGAACTGGAAATCGATGACGTGGTTAAGGCTTCACTTGGCCAGCACATTACCGAGAACTTTATTTCTAGCAAACGCTTGGAATGTAACGAATATGCCATGCAAGTTTCGCAGTGGGAATTAGACCACTACTTCCAAGCCTATTAGAGCTCAGAAATTTTAAAACTAATAAAAAGCCATCAACAAAAGGGACTGTTCCCCAGTGTTGATGGCTTTTCATTGTACTCTTTTAGTTTTTAAAAATCGTCCCAGTCCTCTTCGTGCACCTTGTTAGCTCTTGATCGAAAGCTAGGACCTGAATCTGGATCAGCCGCCTTAGCAAATTGCGCACGATCTGCTTGCCCGGTCCGTCCCTTAGCTTCAACTAAAGTCAAATAGAATTGGCTCTGTGCCAAGCTACGATAAGGCAGCACATAAACCGTCAGCAAACCCGCACAGAGAAGATTAGCCACATCCCAGCCTAAAAAGCGCAAATTCAGGCATAGATAGGCCCACTTATGCCCTTGCATCAGCCGCTCACTCTCCCGAATCGCATCATTATAAGCGAGATCATCCTGGTCCGTCAGAACAAAGGTCACCATACTATAAGAGAGGGCCTTGTAAATTCCAGGCAAGACCAGTAAGCAAGACCAGAAAAAGATATACATATACTGTAAGATCTTGGTCATCCCGTACCGCCAAAAATTCTGAATCAAGGGATTCAATAGGGTCTGCCCTAGCTTAATCTCCTCATTTCGCCAATCATTTAAAAAAATCTGCCGGTAGACGACGGAAGATGCTTGAACCAGCAAGTATAAGAAAAATGAAAAAATTAAACCAAAGGGCCAAAAAATAGCAGGGGCTGAACTTAAAAAAGTTGTCAAGAGCATATAGGCGATGGTAATCATGACATAACGCGGCCAGTCCGCCTGCATGATCGCTTTAGCCTGGTCTTTAATATCAGCTGTTTCCACTCTAGAACCTCCTTTTTAACTTACTATAGCAAATTCACCCCCTGATGGCTTCCGTCTTAAGGCTTATTTCTAAGAGTAAACATACCTAATTGTCGCGGTTGCCTCCAAATAAGAGAACCACCCGTAAGAGGGAGAGGGCACTGGCCAGGGTCGCAGCCACATAGGTATAAGCTGCGGCACGAAGGGTCTTCTTCACATAAGGTAACTCAGCTGACGACAGAATCTGTCCCTCCTCTAAGATAGTCAAGGCCCGGTTAGAGGCATTGAACTCAACGGGTAGGGTCACCAGGTGGAAGACCAGGGTCAAAGCAAAGAGCGCTATCCCTAATTTAATCAAAAAGCCATTCATCCCAAATAGGACACCTAACATCAGGATGGGAAAGGAAGCGCTCGAACCAAAATTAACCACTGGGACTAAGCGCTCCCTAAAACGCATGAAGCCATAATCCTTGGCGTCCTGGACAGCATGGCCGCATTCATGGGCGGCAACCCCGATAGCCGTCACCGAGCTTTGGTTATAGACCGGTTCTGACAGGCGAAGCACCTTGCCTCTCGGATCATAGTGGTCCGTCAGCTCTCCAGCCACCCCTTCGACTTGGACATCCTGGATCCCTGACTCTTGGAGAATATACTCAGCAACTTCACGTCCTGTAAAGCCCCGTTCATTCTGATACTTACTGTACTTACGAAAAGTTCGATTCACATTAGCGCTGGCTAAAGCAGCAATCCCCATCCCAATCAGGACAAGAATAATCGTTCGGTCAAAAAATGGAAAAATCATCCGCAATCACTCCTTCATCAATCTCTCTACTAGTATAACGAATTTTGAGCCATATAACGACTCTTACAAACTCTCTTCTAGCAATTCCATGACTTCCTCCTGTTCAGGCATGGGATAAAGATAGAAATCGGCCGCCATCAAGTCAAAACGGTAGAACTGACTTGGCACAGCTTTAGCCCGTAAACGCTGGTAGGTCTTCAGACTGCTAGCTTGCTCACTATCCGCTGTGCCGACAATAAAACGCGTTGGCGCGACTTGGCTGAAATCGGTCTGGTCAAGGAGACGACTCGCTGCTTGTGTATCGAAGAGGGACTTGATTGCCTGGTCCTCTAGACTTTCTTCTGGGCTCTCACTGGGGGCCGCTAGCCAAGGCGATAAGAGAACCTGGCGCTCCAATGGCTCTTTAAAGCGTGGAACCAGAGCTAGCGCGAAAAGGGCTCCTGAATCGCTGGCAAGAAAGTTGAAAGAGGGCAAGTCTTCGCTCACTAAGATGTCCTGGACGAGAGCCGTCAAGCGGTCTACCTCTTCGTTTAAATGGCTTAGAGCTAGGGGCTGGATGATCGGAATATAGCAGGGCACCTGCAAGCGATCAACCAGCTGCTTTAAGAAATACCACTCCCGATCAGAAACAGCCTGGACCCGCTTTCCACCGTGCCAATAGATAAGGGCAGGGCCCTTTTGCCTAGCTGGACTAATCATTTCATAATAAGCCCCAGCCGAAGTCTGCTTCAGATCCATATTATAACGCGCCGCTTGATCTGAACTTAGCAGGCCATCCCCTAAGTCCTTAGCCTCTCGGATGAGCTCTTCTTTAATTAGGTCGCCATCCTGCCAATAATCTTTAAACTGGGCAAGCTTATGGCCATCATGCAGCATTTTACTACGTACACTCCGCCCTTGACTCAGGGCATGGTAGGCATAACCGAGGCCCGCCAAAGCTGCCGCATAGGCCAAACGCCACAAACGTTTTTGATTGGCTGACTGTTTTCCCATAATTTTAACTCCTTTGCATATTTTGACTCAATTATAAGGATCTTTTCTAGCCGCTTCTACCGTCCTAAGACGGATTTTTGACTATCGGACAGGAGAAAGCTAGCAGAATACACTTTTCACTTTTAAATGACTGGAATTTCTTATATACTTAATAACTGATATGCATTTTTATAAAATTTTAATGAGGTGAAGATTTTGAAGAAACGATTGAAATGGGTGCTAGCAGCTTCTAGCCTTCTCTTATTAGGAGCCTGCTCTAACAGCCCAGAAGCAAGCGTTGAAAAACTATACGATTCAGCAGGTGAAATGACTAGCTCGCTTAACCATCTCCAAGTAGGTGAAGACAAGTTGCAGGAAGCCTTCGACCATGATATTGCAGCTGATGAAAGTCTAAAAACGCTAAGCCAGCGTGGAAGTGAGACTCAGCAAAACCTAGCCTACCGGGAGAAAAACTATGAGCAATTAAAAGCAGCCTTTGATGACTTTAGTCAAAGCATGCAGGCCCTAGAAGAAGGCAAGAATTCATCTGATGAGGCGGCCTATGCCCATACCGATGTGGCCGAACCTGCCCAGACTGTCATTGATAACCTATCCGCCTATCTCGATAGCTACCGCCAGATGCTCGATAAGGAGACGGACTATTACCAGTCGCTAAAATCTGAAGACGCCAACTTTGAGACCTTCCAGGGCGGAATGAAGGAAATTAATCAATTCCACAGCCAGGCCCAAGACAAGCTAAAGGCTAGCGAAGATGCCTTAGAAGCCCTCAACCAATTAAGCGAACAAAGAAAGGAGGCCGACAATGGCAAATAGAGGCCCACAAAATAAGAAAAAACAAGTTAGAAAAAGCAAAACCACCACCTGGAAGATCATCACAGCTGGTCTTTTAGGACTGGTTGTCGTCGCCCTCTTAGGGATCTTTTTCTTCCGTAATGTCTTCTCCTCTGCTGGCAACACCGACTATCAGAAGGCAGAGGTCAGCACAACTGATCTAGAAATTTATGACCAAAAGCTGATTGGTCGTCCTGCTACCCTCCCCTCCCGTTTCTATGTGGATAGTGGCGTCGACATTGCCTATCCTAAAGAAGGAGTTAAAGGGATCTACCTGTCAGCAACTGGCATGGGGACGCCCCAGCTCCTCCAAGACAATATTAACTTAATCGACAATAGCGGTTTAAATTCCGTCGTTATTGATGTCAAATCAGACTGGGGCTCAATCACAACCCCTCTGGAATCCGATAATCCTTTGATTGGTAAATTCCTTGACCAAACCTTCGATGTCAAAGAAATGATGAAAATTTTTGAAGAGAAGCAAATCTATCCAATTGCTCGGATCACCACCTTCAAGGACACCTTTGCAGCTGAAGAACACCCTGAATGGAGTTTCAAACGATCTAACGGTGAGATTTGGAAGGACGCCAGCGGGCAAACCTTTCTGAACCCATACAATAAAGAGACCTGGGACTACATTGTGGATGTCGCTCAGGCCGCAGCCAAAGCTGGTTTCAAGGACATCCAATTCGACTATGTTCGCTTCCCTGAAGGCTTTGAAACATTCGGCACCTCATTAGAATACGATATGGGGGACTATGTGGAATATGGCAAGGACAGTATCGAAGCCCGCCAAAAGGCCATCACAGATTTCCTAGCCTATGCCCACGATGCCCTCCAACCTTATGGCGTCAATGTATCAGCTGATATCTTCGGCTATGTAACAACCACTGGGAGTGCTCCAGGTATCGGTCAAAACTACCACGATATTGCCGAACAGGTCGATGCGATCTCGGCTATGATTTATCCAAGCCACTGGAACAACGGTGACTTCGGTCTAGCTGCTCCTGACTTGGAACCTTATAAGGTCGTAGACATCTATACCCAAGCAGAATTGGATCAATTGGATGCCGTCCAGGATAAACCAATTGTCCGTCCATGGCTCCAAGCCTTTACCGCTTCCTATCTAGGTTCAGGCAATTATAAAGAATACGACGCCCAAGCCTACCAAGACCAAATCGACGCCCTTGCCGAACACGGGGTCAATGAATACCTCTTCTGGAATGCAGCTAACGAATATAATCCTAATGTCGATTATAAATAGGCAGCTACAGATCGAAACAATGAAAATGCTCCAGTCAAACTTCTTTTCCAAGAATGACTGGAGCATTTTCATTTCTTTTTTCAAATAAATTTGAAAGGGAAAAGCTTATAGCCTCAGCCTTTTCTCACATTTGCTATCAATTACTTTCTCATCTCTCAGGACAAAAAGCTTTGAAAGCGTTTTATTTTATGATAGTATTAGCTTGTAACTATTAATTGGTTAATAAATTTAAGGAGGGAAACGTATAGTGAGCGTTAATTTAGAAGGACTTAAACATAGTCCACTCTTCGATTATTATGTGGAAAAAGGATTAAACCTCACCGATTTTGGGGGCTGGGCTTTGCCTATCCAATTTACCTCCCAAATCGATGAACACCACGCCGTACGGAATAAGGTTGGCTTATTTGAAACCTCACACATGGGAGAAATCATCGTCAAGGGGGAAGAAGCAGAAAACTTCCTCAATTCCCTGATCACCAATGATATCAGCAAGTGTGCGGTAAACCAAGCCCAATATACAGCTGTGGTTAAGGAAGATGGAGGCACCCTAGATGACCTCATTAACTACCGTAAGGCTGAAGATGAATTCATGGTCACCCCTAACGGTGCCAATAAGGAAAAAATCTTAGCTTGGTTAAATGAACACAATGACGGTCAAGTTGAAATCACTGATATTTCAGATCAAGTTGGTTTAATTCCAATCCAAGGTCCAAAAGCCCAAGATGTTTTAGCAAAATTAACCGATGCCGATCTTGACAGCATCAAAGCTTTCCACTTCTTAGATGATCAAACAGTCGCTGGTATTGACCATGTCATGATCTCACGGACAGGTTATACAGGGGAAGATGGTTTTGAACTTTACCTCAAATGGGAAGACACAGCTGACCTCTGGAAGGCCTTACTTGAAGCCGGTGAAGAATATGGTATTCAAGAATGCGGCCTCGGTGCCCGGGATACCCTTCGCTTAGAAGGCGGCATGTGCTTGTATGGCCAAGACCTAACCGAAGATATCAACCCTCTTGAAGGCGGTATTGGCTTCGCCGTTAAAGTAGATAAAGAAGTTCCCTTCATCGGCCAAGACTACCTAAAAGCGCAAAAAGAAGGCGAACAAAAACGTCAATCACGCGGCTTTGAATTAACAGGTAAAGGGATCGCCCGTGAAGGCTATACCGTCTACAACAAGGACGGCGACGAAATTGGCTTTGTTACTTCAGGTACCAAGTCACCTACTTTCGGCAAGGCTATCGGCTATATGATTGTCGACAAGGGAGCAACTGAATTTGGAGACGAAGTCCTTATCCAAGTGCGTAAAAAACAAGTTCCTGCTCTTGTCTGCAAGAAAGACTGGTTACGTCGCTAATTAAAGCGTTTTATTGAGTTCGTTAAAAATTTATTATACAATGTAAGTGTCACTTAATCAGTGATAAATATTTTATAGAAAGAGGCAAGGAAAATGGCTAAATTTTATACTGAAGAACACGAATGGATCGAAGTTGACGGCAAAAAAGTTCGTATCGGCTTGACTGACTATGCGGTTGAACAATTAGGAGAAATTGTTTACGTTGAACTTCCTGATGTAGACGACGAAGTTGAAGCAGAAGAAGATTTCTCATCTGTTGAATCTGTTAAATCAACTTCTGAAGTTTATTCTCCAGTAGATGGTACGATTGCCGAAGTGAATGAACGCTTAGACGATGAGCCTGAATTCATGAATGAATCACCAGCAGATGCATGGATTGCTGTTATTGAAGCTGAAGATGAAGTAGATACTTCTGACTTCATGGATGAAGCAGCTTACAAAGAGTTCATTGCTGAATAAGCCCTTCTAAAAAGTAACGGGTTCAGCCCCACTGAACCCGTTTTCTTTAAAAAAGCTATAATCTATAAACAAAGGATGTGAATCTAGTGTCAGATTACAAACACCGCTACTTACCGGTTACCGAAGAGGACCGGAAAGAAATGCTTGAAACCATCGGTGCAAAAAGCGTTGACGAGCTTTTTGAAGATATTCCAGCCTCCGTTAGAGATTCGGTCAAAGAAGCCTTTAAGCAATTGCCAGAAGCGCTCACCGAAAGCGAATTGAAAAAACACGCTGTTGAAATCGCAGCTAAGAATGTAAACGCCGATGACTATGCCTACTTCCTTGGCGCAGGAGTTTATGATCACTTTATTCCTGCTGTTGTCAATTCTATCACACAACGCCAAGAATTTCTAACTGCCTATACACCTTATCAACCGGAGGCCAGCCAAGGGGAGCTCCAAGCCCTCTTTGAATACCAAACCATGTTGGCTGAGCTGACAGGCATGTATGTTACTAACGACTCCACTTATGATGGTTTTGTTTCTCTAGGCGAAGCTTGTAACCTTGCAACGAAACAATCCAAACGTAACAAAGTCTTGCTTTCAATGGGAGTCCACCCACAAGGTCGTGAGGTCCTTCACACCTATGGCTACGGTATGGATTATGAGGTTGAAGACATCCCACTTAAGGGTGATGTCACAGACTTCGATAAGTTAAAAGAAGCCTTCTCAGCTGATGAGGTAGGTGCTATTGTTGTCCAATATCCAAACTTCCTCGGCTCAATCGAAGACCTCAAAGCAATTAAAGACCTGATGGAAGGCTCTAAGGCCCTCTTGGTTGTTTCAGCTAACCCATTAGCCCTAGCTGTCCTCGAAAGCCCTGGTGCCCTAGGAGCGGATATTGTAGTCGGCGATACCCAACCATTCGGCATTCCAATGTCCTTTGGTGGACCACATGCCGGTTACATTGCAACCACTAAGAAGTATATGCGTAAGTTACCTAGCCGTATCATTGGGCAAACCCTTGATGCCAATGGTCAACGTGGTTATGCCATGACCATGCAGACACGCGAGCAACATATCCGCCGTGAAAAAGCTACTTCTAATATGTCTTCTAACCAAGGTCTTATGGCCCTCACTTCAGCTGTCTTCATGTCTGCTGTGGGTAAGGAAGGCATTATCGAAATGGCCAAACGTAATATCAACAAGGCACACTATCTGGCCAAGTCACTCAAAGCAGAAGGTTTTAACGTCTTAAATGAAAGCGCATTCTTTAATGAGTTCATTGTTGATTTAAAACAACCCGTTGCAGAAGTCAACAAAGCCCTCCTAGACAAAGGTTTTGTTGGGGGCTATGACGTTTCTGATGTTTACGGCCAAGATAATACCGTCCTTCTATGCGCTACTGAAAAGAGAACAAAAGAAGAGATCGATGCTTTTGTTGAAGCTCTCGTGGAGGTGACGAAATAATGACTGCATCTACTGAATATAACCAAACAATCTTTGAAATTTCTCGTCCAGGACGTCGGGCCATCAGCCTCCCTAAAAATGACGTTGAGGACTATGATTTAAGCCAAGATATTCCTGACCATCTCGTCCGTAAAGAAGCAGCACGCTTACCTGAAGTTTCAGAACTCCAATTATTACGGCACTACACCCTACTTTCTAACCGTAACTTTGGTTTGGAAACTGGTTTCTATCCTCTAGGCTCTTGTACCATGAAATACAATCCCAAAATTAATGAAGTTCTTGCCGCCTTACCAGGTTTCGCACAAGTCCACCCACTCCAGCCAAGCGAAACAGCCCAAGGTTCTCTTGAAGTCCTTTATCAACTCCAAGAAATGATCAAGCTCATCACTGGTATGGATGAAGTGACCATGCAACCTTGTGCTGGTGCCCACGGCGAATGGGCTGGGATGTTAACCATCAAGGCCTATCATGACCATAATGGCGAACTGGAACAGCGCCGTAATATCTTAATCCCTGACTCTGCCCACGGGACCAACCCTGCTACAGCTGCGATTGGTGGCTTCAATGTGATTGAAGTTAAATCAAATCCTGAAGGGACTATTGACGTCGATGCTGTGCGAGCTGCAGTAGGACCAGATACCGCTGGGATGATGATTACCAACCCAAGTACAGCTGGTTTATTTGAACACGATATTCTTGAAATCGCAGAAATTATCCATGAAGCTGGCGGCTTACTCTACTATGATGGTGCCAACTCTAACGCCATCTTAGGCCATACCCGTCCAGGAGATATGGACTTCGATATCGTCCACTTAAACCTCCACAAGACCTTCTCAGGTCCACACGGTGGCGGTGGCCCAGGTTCTGGCCCAATCGGGGTTAAGAAAGAATTGGCCCCCTTCTTGCCCGTTCCTCGGATCGAAAAAGAAGGCGACCAGTATGTGCTTAACAGTAACTATCCAGATTCCTATGGCCGCTTGAAAGCTTACTTCGGTAACTTTGGCGTTAATTTGAAGGCATGGGCATATATCTTAACTTATGGTGGCGAAGGCTTAACCCAAGTTTCAGAGGATGCGGTGCTTAACGCTAACTACCTCAAGGCCCGTCTGGAAGACTACTATTATGTTCCCTTCAAACAGCACTGTAAGCACGAATTTGTTATTGACTGTACGCCTCAGAAGAAATTGGGCGCCAATGCGAAAGATGTTGCCAAACGTCTCTTAGACCACAACATCCACGCTCCAACGACTTACTTCCCATTAATCGTTCATGAATGCTTAATGATCGAACCAACCGAAACCGAACACAAGGAATCACTCGATCACTTCTGCGACGTCATGATTAAGATTGCTAAGGAAGTTGAAGAAAACGCTGAAGTTGTAAATACCGCCCCACACAATACCCCTGTTGCCCGCTTAGACGAAGCGCTCGCAGCTCGGAAGATTGTTGTGACTTACGATTTCGACCAATTAGAAACAGAAGACAAATAAAGTGATGAGCAAATCATCATAAAAAGGAGCTTGGCTTAGGCCAGGCTCCTTTTATTTTGATTTTTCATTTTAAAAGCGGACTTCTACTTGGTAATTTTCATGAATTTCAGGATCCATGTTGAGCAAGTCTTCAACGGCCTGTTGGGCTTGCTTTTCTGCTTCCTCAAGTAAACCTTTATCCACAGCCTTTTTTTCGGCTGTTTTCTTTTGTTCATTGGAAAACTTGCTGTAGTCTTCGACCTTAACTTGGTTGAAAATGCTAGCTTCCTCGTCAAAGACCTTGACCGAATCCGAATCAATTTCATGGGAAAGGACTTTGGCTTTGGGCAGTTTGACTTGGATTTTATCCCCATTGATCGAAATATCCGCTTCCGCTAAGTCAACCCCAGCGTGGATAATTCCATCATAAGAAACAATAAATTTCTTATTGGTGAAAGGAAGTTTCAGCCCGTAAAATTCACGATCATTCTCATAAGCACCGGTATTGGTATAGAAATATTTACTAGTCGTTAGCTCTTTAGCTTCTTCTAAGCGGTTGCCGACAAGTTCAGACGTAATGTCTTCATCCCCGGCTACACTATAGTGCTGGCCTAGACCAAAAGCTAGCCCTAGCAAGATAAGCACCGCAAGGATAGAAGCTCCTATCGATTTTTTGCTTAAGCGCATATGCCACCTCTTTTGCTTGATAATCTCGCATTCATTCTATCACTCTTTTTAGAGCTGTCCAAAGCAAAAAATCCTCATTCCAGTAAAAATCAGCCCCAGGACCTAGCTGATCCCATATTTTCTTTCTAAGTCAGCCAGATAGTCCCGTCCTTGGTCTTTTAGGCGATACTTACCGCCCGCTTCTGCAGTGATATAACCGGCTTGGACCAGGTAATCCACTTGTTCAGTCGGCAAGGCGGGATTAATGGACTGGGAGCTCTTGACCCCCTGTAAGAGGATGGCCCGCTTGATTTCCTTTCGTTGGCTATAAGCTAGGACCAAGGAAGTGATCAAGCCCTTTCGATTCAGTAAGAAGGTCAGGAGGAAGGTTAAGCCGGCAATAGTCGCCGTCATCCCAGACATGGAGACATTGAAGTAGAGCGATAGAACATAGCCTAAGACAGCGTTCATAATCCCATAACCTGCTGATAGGGCCAGCATCACCTTGAGATCCTTAGCAATCAGATAGGCCGAAGCACCAGGTGCAATCAGGAAGGAAACCACCAGAATAGCCCCTACCGCGTCAAAGGCCACAACCGTTGTCAAGGAGCACAAGGCCATGAGGCTATAAGACAAGATACCCGCTGAAAAACCTGCAATATGGGCAAATTGCTTGTCGAAAGTCGTGATTTTTAACTCCTTGAAGAAGATGACAATAAAGGCCAGGTTGAGGACGATAAGAATGCCCATTTCGAACAAGGCTTTGGGCATTTCGAAATTAAAAACAGAAATAGTATTAAGAGGGGCTAGGATCACCTCACCCATCAAGACCATGTCAGTATCCAGGTGGACATTGCCCGCATAACGAGTGATCAAAATAACAGCGAGTGCGAAGAAGAAAGGATAGATGATCCCTACCGCATCGTCCCCCTTGATGTAGGGTGACTGGGCCAAGAGCTCCGTTAGCCAGACCATGAGGAGGCCGAAGCTAGCTGCTCCTACAATTAAGAGCGGTGACCGGAGATCTCCGGTAATAAAGAAGGCCAAGACAATCCCTAAGAGAACCGAGTGGGAAATGGCATCTGAGACCATGGATAACTGTCTTAGAACAAGGAAAGCGCCAATCAAGGCACAGGCCACTGCTGTGACAATTAGAACCCAGAGACTGGCCTGGTTAGCCAACAATAGGGAGATAAAGTTTTCAAGACTGGACATTAATATTTACTCCTTTCAATGGCTTGACGCAACATTCCCTTCCGGCCAAAGACCATCGAGAACATGGAAAATAAGGTCATGACCACAATGATGGTTGGACCGGTTGACAATCCGTTGTAGAGGGTTGAAAAATAGGTCCCCACCACAGCCGACAAGCCCCCAAAGAAGCCCGCTAAGAGGAGGACAACATGGAAGCGGTCAGACCACATGGTGGCGGTAATGGTCGGAATAATTAAGAGAGAGGCAATTAAGATCGTCCCCACTAACTTGAGCCCTACCCCAATGATCGACATAGTCATCACCATAATCACCCCATACATAAGCGAGGTCCGGTAGCCGATAGTCTTAGCATAGACCTCATCAAAAATAAAGACTTTGATTTCCTTATAAAAGAGGGCAAAAAGTAGGAGAGACAAAATGGCAATCACCAAGATCAACTTGATATCGTCTTCCATGATATAGGCAGCCTGGCCGAAGATATAATTCTTCAAGCCCGCCTGGGAAGCCGAGGCATACTCGGGATGACCTTGGATATAACTCTTTAAGACCATGCCCAGGCCAAAGAAGGAAGACAAGGTGACGGCCAGGGCGGCATCCAGACGCAATTTGGACTGGCGGTTGACCAATTGGATTAAAACAAAGGCTAAAATCCCCGTCCCCATCGCCCCTAAGAGAAGGATTAGAGGGTCGCGCACCATAAAGATCATAAAGGCGAGGACAATACCCGGATAGGCAGCGTGGCCAATGGCGTCCCCAATGAGGGATTGGCCCTTGAGTACTGAGATGGAGCCGACAACACCAGCGGCACTAGCTAACAGGAAGGTTCCCGTCGCAATCAGCAAGAAAGAATAAGAGTTTATAATTTCCCAATTAAGCATGGTAAACACCTGCCACTTCCCTGGCCAACATGTCTGCCTTGACTAAGTTCTCCGCCGTAAAGCTGCTGTCAACTGGGCCTTGGGCAATCACTTTCTTGTTTAAAATAACCAGGTGGTCAAAGTAGTCGCGGATAGTGTTCAAATCATGATGGACAACAATACTGGTCTTGCCTTGGCTCTGAGCATCCCGGAGGAAATCAATGATAATTTTTTCCGTCCGTTTGTCGACACCAGCAAGCGGTTCATCCATAAAGTAAATATCCGCATCCTGGGCAATGGCCCGGGCAATGAAGACCCGCTGGCGCTGGCCGCCCGATAACTGGGAGATCTGCCGTTTTTTATAGTCTGATAATCCTATCATAGCCAGAGCTTGGTCAGCTTTTTTGCGGTCCGCTTGGCTCGGCCGTTTTAACCAGCCCAGGTGGACATAGCGCCCCATCAGGACTACATCCTCAACAGTTGTTGGAAAGTCCCAGTTAACGGAAGAGGTCTGCGGGATATAGGCGATTTTTTTGTGGACGTCCTTAAAGTCCTGGCCCATAATCTTCACCTGGCCTGACAAGGTTTTCTCTAGGTCCAGAATGCCTTTAATCAAAGTCGACTTCCCGGCCCCGTTCGGCCCAATGATGGCTGTAATTGAATTTTCTATAATATCTAGGTTGACATCCCATAGCACCGGTTTCTCATGGTAGGCCATGGTTAGGTGGTTAACACTTATAATTGCTTGACTCATTCAAATTCCTCCTCATATATCCTTGGATAAAAAGGCTGGAGTTTTAGGAGAAGCTTCAAAATCCTCCTATTTCCAGCCCTTAGTGGTTTTATTTTAGGTTGTTAGTAATTAAGTCGACATTATGGCGGTACATATCGATGAAGTTATCGCCGGTCTGACCGACTGGTGCCAATGAGTCTGAGAAGAGCTCTTGACCTTCGCCGCTGACTACTTTCACGTCAAAGCCCTTCGCCTTGCAGGCTTCCTGTAGCTTCTTCATCCGGGCAGGGTCTGTCGTTGATTCCGAGAAGATGGCTTTAATCTTATGGTCTACAATGAAGTTCACTGTATCTTCGATATCCTTATTGGCCACTTCAGTATCAGTTGACACACCTTGTGGCGCTTTCACTGGAATGTTGTAGCGGCGGGAGAAGTAGTTAAAGGCATCATGCGGTGTAATTAAATAGCGCTGGGCTTCTGGAATACCCGCAATTTTTTCCTTGTTTTCCTGGTCTAAGTCATCCAATTGTTTGAGATAAGCTGCGGTATTTTTTTCGATGGCTTCCTTATGTTCAGGTAGGGCCTCAATCAGATAGGCAGAACATTTCTCTGTTGCTTGCTTGTAGAGGTCAATATCGAACCAGAAGTGTGGGTCAACAATGGTTTCGCCATCCTGGTCCATATTCCCCAAGGCCTTCTCATCGAAGTCAGCAGTTACCGCTTTACCACGTTGCTCTAAGACATCCACCATTTTTCCTTCAAAGTGCAAGCCATGATAGATCAAAAGTTCCGCCCCTTTGAGCTTCTCTAAGTCTTGCGGTTTAGCTTCATACAAGTGTGGGTCTTCCCCAGCAGGAATAATCATATTGCTCGAAACATAATCTCCAGCTAATTGTTGAACCATATCATTTAAGAAAGATGTGGTGACGACAACATTCAACTTACCGCCCTCAGCCTGGCTCTTTTGCTGGTCTGAGCCCTTAGAGCAAGCGCTTAAGACAAAGACACCGACCACGAGGAGCCCCAGTGTTTTTAACCATTTAGACAAAATAAAGTCCCCCTTTTTATATTTTTTAGGTTAATCTAAAATAAAGTTTACAGGAACATTATAATGTAATTGAGATTAATTCTCAAGCTCTTTTTGCGGATAAATACATGAAAATAGATTCAACCGATCAGACAAAAAAACAGGCCCGCTATTGAGCCTGTTTCACTGAACTCTGAGCTTAGAGTTCCTTATATAAATATGCTGTATCTAACCACTCTTGGAACTTGTAGCCTACCTTGGGTAAGAGGCCTACTTGTTTGAAGCCCTGGCGTTCGTGGAAGGCGATGCTTCGATTATTAGAGGCTGTGATCACAGCTACAAGACTGACGACATCTTGGGCTTTAAGGGCTGCTTCAAGCGCCTGGAATAAACGGTAACCGACGCCCTTGACGGGAACTTGCCGGTCCGCATAGATACTCAGTTCGGCACTGTGCTTGAAGGCCTCGCGCTCACCTAGAGGGTGGGCATAGGCATAGCCCCAAATCTCCCCCTCATACTCAGCTACCAAATAAGGATAGCCTGCTGCCTGGATATCTGCTAGGCGCTGGGCCATCTCTTCTGCATCTGGAGCTTGGTATTCAAAGCTGATCGTCGTTTCTTCAACATAGGGCCGGTAGATAGCAGCTAAACGGTCACCATCTTCTTGGCAAGCCGGACGAATCAAGATTTCTGCCATAGTCTAGGCATCCTTATCAACATTCAAGGCCTTAAGCAAGGCTTGGAAGTCTTCTTCACTCGTCACTGCTTGGTACTTAGTATCTGCACAAACACCGCACTCTAAACCGTCCTGTTTATCAGGTTCTTCGATTGGCATTTCTTCATACTTCTTGTCTTGATCAGTTGACATCTAACCATCTCCTTTTCTACTTATATTTTACCAAGAAAATCACAAGCTGACAAAGTTCTTTAGCAGTTCCTTTATTTGACATTCTCAATCTCTCTGCTTATAATTGTAATCGTTATAAATTAAAAATTGAATTGGAGGATTTATTAATGAAATATGTAGTAGTGGGAACTTCCCATTTTGGCTATGAAGCTGTTCAAACACTCTTAAAACAAAAACCAGAAGCAGAAATCCACCTCTATGAACGTGGCGATTCTGCCTCATTTATGGGTTGAGGGAGCCAATCTTATGTAGAGGGGACCTCTCATTCATTAGATGAATTACACTTTGCCAACGAAGAATCTTATCGTGCCCAGGGGATTCATATTCACTGCAACAGTGATGTTGTCGCCATCCAAAGCGATAAGAAGACAATTACGGTTCAGGATACAGAAGGCGAGCACAGTGTTTCATATGACAAACTCTTGCTCAGTCCCGGCGGCTATGCCGTGAAACCTCCAATCGAAGGGATTGACCTCGAGAATATCAATACCTTCCGTGGCCCAGAAGATACAGCCGCTGTCAAAGAACAAATGGAAGGCTGCCAATCAGCTGTTATCATCGGTGGGGGCTATATTGGTATTGAAGTGGCTGAAGCTTATGCCCAAGCAGGAATTCCAGTCACCGTGATCGATATGCAAGACCGTCTCTTAGCAACATCTCTCGACAAAGAATTTACTGATGTACTCGAAGCCGCTTCCAAGCATCACGGCCTCGACTTCCGTCCCGCCGAAACGGTTAAAGCCTTTGAAGGCGAAGACGGTAAGGTCAAAGCCGTTGTCACTGACCAAGCGACCTATCCTGCCGATACAGTCATCCTAGCAGCAGGCGTGAAGGCAGATGACCAGTGGCTGCGAGGCACTTTAGAAATGGACGAACGGGGCTTCATTGTCACCAATGAATACCTTGAGACCTCTGCTCCTGATGTCTATGCGGGCGGAGATTCAACTTGCGTCCCCTTTGCGCCAACCCACGAACAAGTCAATATTTCCTTAGCAACCATTGCTAGACGCCAAGGGATCGTTGCCGCTCTGAATGCCATGGGCCAAAAGGTTAAAATGCCTGAACTCACAGGGACTTCAGCCCTCTCCCTCTTTGGTTATAATTTCGTGTCTACCGGTCTCAAGGCCGCTAGCGCTGCCCAATACCAAGGACAAGTGGCTTCTCGCTATGTTGAAGAACCCCTGTATCCTGACTTCATGCGCAAAGAAGGCAAAGTTGCTATGAAGATTTACTACGATGCCGATGACCACCGCATTCTCGGCGGACAATTAATGTCTAAAGAAGACATCACCGATGGCATCACAGGTCTATCAATAGCTATTGCTTCGGGATGGACTCTCGAAGACTTAGCTCTCGCTGACATCCACTTTATGCCACGCTTTGACCGCCCATGGCACTATCTCAATGTCCTCGCTATGGCTGCCTTAGACTACAAGATCGGTGGCGCTGATAAGCTCCTATTCTAAGAGCATATGACAAAAGTCAGCCAAATAAAATCGGACCTTCTGCTGAAGGCCGAGCCAAAAAGGCTGCCCCTACCAAGATTGGTTAAGGGGCAGCCTTTTTATCTATATGTCAAGCTTAAGGTCGACCGAATTTTCTTTCATAGTCTGCTTCTAATTGATCTAAATTAGGCTTATCAATTTGATCGATCGTCGGCGGCAGCTCAGGTGGGATGGCGGCTTCTTCTTGCTGATCCACCTGGTCTGGGTCTAGCTCTTTGAGGTCGAACTCAGGCGTCAAGGCTGAGGGATCGATGATAGGCGTCGCTGAATAAGTTACGCGGGGCTTAATGGCATCCGCCGTCTTGGTCAGGCCCAAGGGATTGTCGGGATCCGCGCTCAAGTCAGGCGTTGTCCCTTGGAAGAAAAGATAAAGACCAAGTAAGGCAAGCAGGGACCCGCCTAGATAAAGAAGAGACTTCTTTTTAGGGGAACGTTCTTCTGCCATCAACCAACCTACTTTCTAGCGCAAACTTCCGCTTTAATCTTGGCCAAAACCTTGGGGATTCTTTTCTTGCCAGCGCCAAGAGTCCCGGCACATATCTGCTAAGTCCTTCTCTGCCACCCAATCAAAGAGCTCTTTGGCATAGCTCGCATCAGCGTAACAAGTCGCCACATCCCCAGGGCGGCGGTCATCAATCGTATAAGGAATGTCGACTTGGTTGACCTCTTTGAAGGTATGGATTAAATCCAGCACAGAATAGCCCTGTCCCCGACCTAGGTTGACGGTCTCCAAGCCAGTATGGCCCAGGGCATAGGCAACGGCTGCGACGTGTCCTTTAGCCAGGTCCACCACATGGATATAGTCGCGAACGCCTGTCCCATCTGGGGTATTGTAGTCATCACCGAAAACATGGAGCTGGTCTAACTTGCCAATGGCCACTTGGGTGATATAAGGCATGATATTATTAGGCACCCCCTGAGGATCTTCCCCAATCATGCCTGATTCATGGGCACCAATAGGATTGAAGTAACGCAAACGGAGGATCGACCACTCGGCATCAGACGTATAGAGGTCACTCAAGATTTGCTCATTCATAACCTTGGTATAGCCGTAGGGATTGGTAGCAGAAACAGGCAGGTCCTCTGTTAGAGGCGAAGGATTAGTCATCCCATAAACAGTGGCGCTAGAAGAGAAGACAATTCGCTTCACATCGTGTTGGCGCATCACTTGAAGTACTGACAGCAGACCACCCAGGTTATTCTCATAATATTCTAGTGGTTTAGCTACAGAGTCCCCAACTGCCTTAAAGGCTGCAAAATGGATCACTGCCTCAATCTCATGCTGGTCAAAGACCTGACCCAAAGCTTCCTTGTCTAAGACATTAATGCAATAAAAACTTGGGCGCTGACCAGCTAAAGCCTCAATCCGGTCCAAGACAGTTGGCTTGGAATTGGAATAGTCATCAACGATTACTACCTCATAACCCGCTTGGATTAATTCAATACTGGTGTGAGACCCAATGTAGCCTGTCCCACCTGTCACTAAGATTGCCATCTTATTCGTCACTCCTTAACGCTTATTCTTACTAGTAAGTATAACACATGACGAGAGTGTGACAAAAGTCAGTTAGGCCTAAACCAGCTAACGCATACTATATCTGTAACTCGCTGCGCGTCAAACAGCTATAGTTCGTGAACTAAATATCAAGACTGACTTTTGGGACAGATTTTTGCAAAAATATTTTGTTATTTAAAAAAAGGACCTGACTTTTCCCAAAAGACCTGACCTTAGCTTTTTACAGGAAGCTAATGATACAATGGAGGTAAATTCCAAGAAAGGAGAACGCGTGTGCAAGCCAAAATTTACTACGAAGACAACCACCTACTCATTGTGGAAAAGCCCGCCAATATGCCCGTCCAAGCGGATAACAGCCAAGATCTCGACTTACTGACCTTCTACAAACAATTTATCAAAGAAAGAGATGAGAAACCAGGCAATGTCTACCTGGGCTTAGTCCATCGCTTGGACCGACCGGTAGCAGGACTGATTATCTTCGCTAAAACTTCCAAAGCGGCCAGCCGACTATCGGACGCTCTCAGACGTCGGGCTATCGACCGCTCTTACCTCGCTGTCGTTCACGGCCATCCCAGGAAAGATTCCGGGCAATTGACCGATTACTTGTGGAAGGATAAGAGAAAAAACCAATCCTATGTCGTCTCCCCCCAACACAAACAAGCTAAGAAAGCCCAACTTAACTACCAGGTCCTCGACCAAAGCCAAGACTTCAGCCTAGTGCGCATCCAACTACAGACAGGACGATCCCACCAGATCCGCGTTCAGATGCAGCATCTGGGCCATCCCCTCTACGGTGACCAAAAATACGGGGCGGCTGTCAACCAAGTCGGCCAACAGATCGCACTCTGGGCCTACCAAGTCCAATTCATCCACCCCGTCAAAAAAGAACCCCTCAGCATCCAATCCCTGCCGCCTGCAAGCGGGATTTGGACAGAATTTGATCTCAGCAAGATTTAAAGAGGCTGGGACAAAAGTTCCAACCTCTTTTTAAAAAACGAACCTTTTTCAAAAATCTGTTCCAAAAGTCAGTCCTGACATCCACTTCACGAACTATGTCCAATCGTTTGCAAACGATTGGACATAGTTCGCTCCAGTGGTTCAGGCCTGAACGACTTTTGTCACACTCTCTTACAATTAAGTCAAGAACAGAAAAGGCCTCCCTATTCCAGCGATAGGGAGGCCTTTTAGAATCACTATGTTTTATTTTTAGTAGACGCCTTCTTGCAACATGGCGGAAGCAACTTTCTTGAAGCCAGCGATGTTAGCCCCAGCAATCAAGTCATAGCCTAAGCCTGCTTCTTCAGCAGCGCTTGCAGCCGCATGGTGGATATTTTCCATAATACGGTGTAATTCCGCATCCACTTCTTCAGCCTTCCAAGCACGTTTAGCACTATTTTGAGCCATTTCAAGACCAGACACAGCTACCCCACCTGCATTAACTGCCTTAGATGGTGCAATAATAGTATCGGTATTTTCTTTGAGATAGTCAATGGCTGCCTTGGTAGATGGCATATTAGCCACTTCAATCAGATATTTCACATTGTTTTCAGCTAATTGCTTAGCTTCTTCTAGGTCAATATCATTTTGAGTAGCACATGGCATGGCGACGTCAGCTTTTACGCCCCATGGTTTTTCACCAGCGTAGAATGGTACACCGAATTTATCCGCATAGTCTTGGACACGGTCATTGCCACTATTACGCATTTCAAGCATGAAGTCTAATTTTTCTTGGGTATTGATCCCATCTTCGTCATAGATGTAGCCATCAGGGCCAGATAGGGTCACAACCTTACCGCCGAGTTCAGCAACCTTGGTACAGGTCCCCCAAGCCACATTACCGAAACCAGAAACCAAGAAGGTCTTGCCTTCAATGCTTTCCCCTTCGTGCTTGAAGATCTCGTTAGCGAAGTAAACGGCACCATAGCCTGTTGCTTCAGGACGGATCAAGCTGCCCCCATACTCTAAACCTTTGCCAGTCAAGACACCATTTTCGAAGGCACCAACGATACGTTTGTATTGACCAAACAGGTAACCTACTTCACGGCCGCCGACACCGATATCGCCTGCTGGAACGTCAGTATCTGGACCAATATGGCGGTAGAGTTCGGTCATAAAGGCTTGGCAGAAACGCATGATTTCATTATCTGACTTGCCGCGTGGATCGAAGTCAGAGCCACCCTTGCCCCCACCTAAAGATAGAGTTGTTAAGGAGTTCTTGAAAGTTTGTTCAAAGCCTAAAAACTTCACAACGGATAAGTTCACAGATGGATGGAAACGTAAGCCACCCTTGTAAGGCCCGATTGCGCTGTTGAATTGGACACGGTAACCCCGGTTAACTTGGACCTTGCCTTCGTCGTCTACCCAAGAAACACGGAATTCAATGACACGGTCTGGTTCCACCATACGTTCAAGGATACCATTCGCTTCATATTCAGGATGGGCCTCAATCACAGGCTCGATTGTTGATAGTAATTCTTCCACAGCCTGAATAAATTCTGGTTCGTGGCTATTTTTCTCTTCTGTCTCTTTGAGTACACGATCAATGTATTCTGACATAACATTCCACTCCATTCATCTTTATGATTTTCAATTGAGTAATTAGTTCGCCCTATCTTCTGAACGAATATTCTCTACTTTTTATTATAACAGTTTCTCATTGACTTGTCATAATTGTACATAAGTTTTCAGCCAAGACACGATACTTCTTAACTATGATATCTATAAGCAATAAAAAAACTGGGTAGATTTTACCCAGCTTTGTATACTAGTTAAAAGCAAGCACCCGTGCATCGATTGGATAGAAGTCCTTGTCGCCAGGGGCAGCTTCGATCGACCCGAATGGCATTTGACTTCTTAGCTTCCAAGTTTCTGGTAGGTCCCAAGTTTGACGAACGTCTTCATCAATAAGTGGATTGTAGTGTTGGAGAGAAGCCCCAATCCCTTGTTCAGCTAAGGCAGTCCACACATTCATGGTTGCCGCCCCATTGGCTTGTTCAGACCAAGGTTGGAAGTTTTCCGCATAGAGTGCAAATTTTTCTTCATACTCACGCACAATTTCTTGGTCTTCAAAGAATAAGATCGTTCCATAGCCAGCTTGGAAAGAAGCAATCTTTTGGCGGGTATTTTCCACATCTTCTTCCGTTGCATTAGGGTTAGCGTCCTTGACATGGTCCCAGACAATTTCCCATAATTTATCATGGGAGCCTTCAAATAAAACGACCGCGCGAGTTGTTTGGTTATTGAAGGCAGAAGGGCTATGTTGGATGATATCTTTGACGAGGGCTGTAATTTCCTCGTTTGATGCCTCAATATCCTTGCCTAGACCATAAATTGAGCGGCGTTTTTGAATTAAATCATTAAATGTAGATTGCATACAAACGTCCTCCTTAAATTCTTAATATTATTTATTCCTTAATGCCATCTTAAATTGTTCGCTTACCATTGTAAAGCAATAAGGCTCAGCTATTATATCAATCACATTCCACCCAAGCGAAAGCCCATCAGCACAGACACAAGGCTAAATCAAGATAAATCGTAGGCCTGGCTTAAAAACAAGAAAAATTTGTGTTATAATCAAGTTAATTAGATAAGTTAGCGTTTTCACTTAGCCCTGAGGACCCTTATCTAATATTATTAATGGTAGTAACAGAACCCTAGCAAGCTTAGACCCCACTACCTAGTCGAAGCCTGTGTCGATTGATCATTTTGAGGAGGACTTAGAATATGAATAAATTTATTGAACGTAATGTTGAAAGCGGTTTATTCAACGAAACTGTTGGTAATTACTTAGAAGAAGCCATTCAAAATAAAGAATCCGTAATTATTGCTGGTCACCGGTCAACTGGTAGCCGTCCACTCTTTGCGGCCATTTCAGGTGCTGCTAAGTCCGAGCACTCTGCGGTTCAAGTTAAGGATGAATCTGCTTTTGAAAAAGAAGCGGACTACTACTTAATCCCTGGTAACCCTAAAGTTGACTTAGAAGAATTAATTTACAAAGCTATCGAAACACCTGGCGCAGCCTTTGTTTCTCTAAAAGACCCTGAACAACCTGTTTCTTTACAAAAATTATTAAAACGCTTCACCAAAGAACATGGAACTTCAGATAAGGTCTTCCACGAAATCGCCCTTAAGAAGAACGGAACCGGTGGCGACGCTGTACCTTATACCGATAAAGTAACTAAATTCTACTTCAATGAAAAAGGCAAAGTTAAGCGCGAACAGCTTGACTTCTAATCCTTCTAAAGACTACAACAGTTCAGCTAGGCCGATCGCCTAGCTTTTTCTTTTGCCTACTTTCAACTTTTCAATATTGTATTTTTCACTAAGGTCCGCTAGAATAGGACTGTTAGCTTTGAAGAAAGCTGGCACTACGATTCTTCAGTAGATTAAGCTACTCTTTGTCCTTTGGTCGTAGTTATCACTAGGGCGGTCCGCCGCCACTATAAAGGAGACGATATTATGCAAAAACAAATACACGGGGCTTCCTCGGCCCGCACTTTAGACCTGACCAAGGCTGCCATCATTGCAGCCCTCTATGTGGCCATGTCCCTCTTACTGGCACCCTTAACCTTTGGGCCAATTGGGATCCGCCTGTCGGAAGGGCTCAACTTCTTGGGCCTCTACAACAAGCGCTATATCTATGCCATCACGGTGGGGGTCTTCATTGTCAACTACTTTAGTTACGGGATTTGGGATATGATTGTGGGCAGTATCTCCACCTTCATCTTTCTCTGGATCGGACGCTGGCTGGGTGAGCAGGTAGTTAAACACATCAATTTCAAGATTGACCCGATGATCATTAAGTACATCGTCTTGACCATTGTTTTCTCCCTATCCATGTTCACCATCACTTTCTTGGTGGTCTTCCTAGGTTATGACGGTCCAATTTGGCCCCTCTACCTTAACATGGCAGGAACCGAGGCCTTGGCAATGATTGTGGGCGGCTTTATCATCTACCCCATCAGCAAGCGGATTAACTTCTATGATTAATCAAGCCTATTAACAATTTTTGTATGAAGGAGCATCCCTTCCGCTGTTGGTGGTTCACCAAGCTGTCAAAATAATCCTTATGCTTAAACAAAAATTCGCACGTCAACAAGTCTGTAGAAGCTTGTTGGCGTGCGTTTTTCATTTGTGAGTTAGAGCCAGCCCTTGTCTAGGGCGCGCTGGATGTCTTGGCTGTGGTCGGGGAAGACCAGCTTTAAAAAGAGCTCGAAGAAGGCTCTAGCGTCAACCGCTTGACCGACTTGGACCTTGCCATCTGGCCGGGGCTGGACAACAGACTGGGCATCACGCTCACCACTGGTCACAATCTCGATGTCGGCGGGGATAAAGTTACAAATTCCTTCCACCATATCGACTGGCACCAGGGGATCATTGATGACACAGCCCAATGTCCGCTCAGCCTGCCAGTGGAAGTCCACATAGAAACGGGTGATGGCATAGATTAAGCGTCCCAGGTCTGTATCGAATTGGCGGATCAATTCCCGGCAGTTGGGGGTCATGAGGATCTGATAGGTCACATCGAGAGGATAAAGATAGGTCTTTGGCAGGTCACTGGCAAAGACCCGACGAGCTGCCTCGGGATCGCACCAGAAATTGTACTCCGCATAGGGGGAACAGTTACCTTGGACCTGGTAGGCCCCGCCCATAATGCGCAAGGACTTGGCTTGAGCTAAGAGACCAGGCTGAGCCTCTTCCACTTGGGCTAGATTAGTCAAGGGACCCAGGGCTAGGATGTCGACTTCGCCTGGATACTTGGTCAAGGCTTCCTGGATAAAGTCAAGGGCGGATTGGTCCTGGACTCGTTTTTCCTTGGCCCAGACGGCTTCCCCTAGGCCATCTTCACCATGGGTATCCCGGGCATCACGGTAGGGGCGGACGAGCGGGTGGTGTGCGCCCTCGTAGATGGGGACCTGGTCCAAGCCTAGGAAGTCAGAGAGATAGCTGGCATTCCGGGCGCCTTGGTCTGCATCAACATTGCCCGATACCGTCGTAATGCCTAAGATCTCAAGCTCTGGGCTGAGGGCCGTATAGATCAGGGCCAGACTATCATCAATACCGGGATCAAGGTCTAGAATAACTTTTCTTGTCATAGTAACCTCCTAAAGGGGCTGTAAACTTGCAATCATTTGCCAGAGGGCTAGGCCCGTATAGAGTAGGAAGGGCCAGTATACCAGGGCCTGGCGGTAGGTGGCAGGTGTCGTCCGATAAGTCTTCAGATAAGCCTTAATGGCCTCCCGGTTCCGGTAGAGGACCCAGGCGCCGGCTAGGAAGAAGACGAAGGAAATCAGATTGTTAACCCCATCTTGGACAGCTGGAGAGAAGGGGGACAAGAGCTGGAAGAGGATATCTCCGAAGACAAAATTATTAATAATATGGAGGACCACTGCCCAAAAGAGCCCGTAAGTCAGACTCACATAGCCGAGCACCAGGCCAATCAGGAAGGCGAAGGGCGACTGGATAATATTCAGGTGCATCAGTCCAAAGAAAAAGGCGGAGATCGTAATCGCAAAGAGCTGGCCATGCTTGGTTAGGTAAGGCAGGATGGTGCCGCGGAAGGCTATTTCTTCTAAGATGGGCCTACGAAGCTGGCGTAGAGGAACATAGACCAGCTTGGACTTCCTGCCGATGCCATCTCCACCTCAGGCAGGATGGTATAGCCCAGGGCATTGGCTATGATCTCGCCCACATTCGCTAGGCCGGTAAAAAGGAGCTGGCCCATCATAAAGACAGCCAGCAATTGGCCAAAACCCTTGCCTGTCATCTGAGGCGCCTCAGCTCGCCGCCAAACAATGGGCCGCTTGCGGTGGAGATAGGTCAAAAGCAAGAAACTTAGGGCACAGGCGATAAGATAGGGCCAGCCCGTCTCCATGGTATCGCTAGTCGCCTGGTCAACGCTGAAATCACCCTGGATACCGGCTTTAACCAGCAGGTAAACGACCATATAAACTAAGATGCCGATAAACATCATGGCGGAATAGGCAAAGGCGACACCGATACTTCGGACCATGTCTTCTCTGACACTAGGTTGTTTTTCGTTCAAATCTTTTCCTCCTTAATCCCCCAGTCGAGGGATTTCCGTGCTTTAGCGATGAACTTTAGCTATAATTTTAGCATAGAAGTTTTTTTGAAGATATAGCTAAGGAGGAAATCACCATGCTATCTGACCAGTGTGCCCGCCAAGTCATCGAGGCCATTATGGCACTCTACCCCCATACCCAATCTGCTCTCAACTTCGAGAACCCCTACCAGCTCCTCATCGCCGCCATGTTGAGCGCCCAGACGACCGATGCCAAGGTGAACGAGCTGACCCCTGCCCTCTTCGCTGCCTTCCCCGAGCCCAAAGACCTGGCCCAGGCCAGCCAGGAGGAAGTTATCCCCTATATCAAGCCCCTGGGCCTCTACAATAACCGGTCCAAGTACATGATTAAGTGCGCCCAAAAACTCCTCGAAGACTTCGACGGCCAGGTCCCCCAGAGCCAAAAAGAATTGGAGACCCTGCCCGGGATCGGCCGTAAGTGCGCCAATGTCGTCCTCTCCAACGCCTACCAAGTGCCTGCCTTCGCCGTAGATACCCATGTCATCCGGATCTGCAAGCGCCATGAAATCGTTGCCCCCTCAGCCTCTACCCTGGAGATCGAAGAGCGGGTGACCCAGCTCCTCCCGGAAGAAGATTGGCTCCATGCCCACCAAGCCATGGGTGCCATGGGCCGGGAAATCTGTACCCCTAAGCATCCCACATGCCATGACATCCCCGAACTCTGGCCCTGCCCGGACCAAACGCCCAACCACTAGAAAGGAAAGCCACCATGCGTTCAGAAGAAGCTCTAAAACTCCTCCAAAAACTCATCCAAGTCAACACTGTCGAAGGTCAGGAAGGCCAAGCCCTCGCCCGATTGATTCCCTACCTAGAAAAGCTCGGCTTCGACTGCCAGACCAGTTCCTATGCCCCTGGCCGCGACCAATTAGTCGCCTCCTGGTCTTCTGGCCAGCCCGGCCCACGACTCGGTCTGACTGGCCACCTGGATGTGGTCCCCAGCGGCCAGGAAGAGGCCTGGACCTATCCTCCCTTTGCGGGCCAAATCAAAGACGGCAAGATCTATGGACGGGGTGCTTCCGATATGAAGGGCGGTCTCGTTGCCCTGGTCGCTGCCGCCAGCCAGCTCATCCAAGCAGGGTCCATTGAAGCCGGCAGCCTCCACTTCATCATTACAGCTGATGAAGAATCCGGGGGCAAGGGGGCCGAAGCCCTGGCCCAGGCCGACCTCGTTCCAGAAGTCGATGCCCTCATCTGTGCCGAACCTACTGACTCCACCATCTGCACCGGCCACCGGGGCGGCCTCTCCCTCAAGTTCGAGAGCTTCGGCCAAGCCGGACATGCGGCCACTACATCCCCTGACCAGAATGCCCTCAGCCCCTTGCTAGACTTGGCCCTGGCCATCCGCCAAGACTTCCAAGACCAAGCAGCCGAGCTCAACCACCCCATACTGGGTCAGCCTTCCCTCCAAATCTCCTGCCTCCACGCCGGACACAAGGCTAACCTCGTCCCCGACTCTGCCTGGATGAGCCTGGACCGGCGAACGCTGCCCCAGGAAGACCACGGGCAGATCTTAACCAACTACCAGAAGATGGTCGACCAGGTCAGCGCTGACCGCCCCTATCCTAAGATCCAGCTCAGTGTCATTGCCAACATGCCCGCCCTGGCAACAGACCCGTCTGCCCGGCTCATCCAAGCCAGCCAGGCTGCCTATAAGCAAACTTTCAACAAGGAAGCCCAGCTCGCCCCCTTCTTCGGCGGCACAGACTGCGTGGCCATTGCCAGCCAGAACCCTGGCCTGGAAGTAGTCATCTTCGGCCCCGGCAAGACCCAGCACCAGGTCGACGAACACCTGGACCTAGCCGACTTTGACCAGGCAATACACTTTTTTGTTGAGCTGATTACAGGATATTTGAAGCAATAGAAAGAAGCGTTAGCGGTTCTCTCGGAAACCGGCTAACGCTTTTTTACTGGTCTAAATTGTAAGGCAAAAGGAAGTGCACGATCTTATATTCCGGCTAGGAACAAATCAGATGATACTGCCAATTAGTCATCAGAAGTATCAGAGACGAGTTCATTAATTTGCTCAGTCATTTGATCCAGCTCATCTACTGCAAAAATATTCTCTTTGTCGATTAAGTCTGATCTATGGACCGTGGATTCAAAGGCAACCACCGGGCAGCCCTTTTGGAGGGCGCGGCTGACAATATCGTCGACTTCGTCATAATAGTTGATATCTAGGTAGATGTCGGCTTGACTTAGCAGGTCCTCGATTAGATCGTTGTGGGCGAGTGGGTGAATGAAGACGTTTTCCATTTTTTCGGCTAATTCAATGAGGTTAGGCGCTACAAAAGTATATGCTGCGATATGTATGCAAAGGTCAGGAAGTGCACGAGCTAAGTCTTCAACTTGTTCGATTTCAGCTGAATGCGTTAAGACGAAAGCATGGTGGGAGAAGTCCTTCAGACTGAAGTATCTGGCATAGTCTGTATCCCAAACAGCTTTTGCTTGGTCATCAAAATCTTCATAATAAGTCTGACCCCGGTATAATTTGTCAATATAAGCGTTTAGAGTCGCATGAGGATCATAGCCAAAATTCTGTAGCTTAGAAACCTTTTTACTCAAATTCTTGATATTATCATTGAAGTGTTTAACTAGATTTCGACCACTTTTCGACATAATTGAACTATCGTGCTGCCGATAAGCATACAGGTTCAAATCAATGGCATAAATTTCCGAGGCGGCCATATACCAGCGATAGGTTGTTGCTGAATCTTCATACCAGACCCCTATTGGAAATAAATTCTGACTCACAATATCTGCTTTGACCAACTTGCACCATGCTGTCGTGAAGGACAAGGGAATCACCCCATCTTCATCTTTTCTAATAGCAGCATGGCTATCATAGGACCTTATCGTAGGCATTCCTGACGTCATCATCCAGTAATCGCCAGCATCATTAAAATATTTGCAGGCTCCAATGACGATATCTGCCTGCTTATCCTGAGCAATGCGGTGTAAGATTTCTAGTGTATTTTCAACAATCTTATCGTCTGAATCCAAGAAGAAAATATAATCACCTTTAGCATGGCTCGTCCCAAAATTCCGTGCCGCAGACAGGCCTTGATTCTCCTGGTGAAACAGCTTAAAGCGTTCATCTCTCTGACAATAATTATCTGCAATAACGGGAGAAGCATCTGGCGAACCATCATTAACCATGATCACTTCAAAATCTTTAAAAGTTTGTTTCCTCACTGATTCTAAGCATTCAATCAGGTATTTTTCAACTTTGTAGATTGGAATGATAATTGAAATTTGGGGAGTCATTTGCCTGTCCTTTCTTCAAACTGATAAAAACATCATTTCTATAACCTTAAGTCCAAAATAATCTCATATGAATATCTTTTAAACCCTTAACTCCTATTATCCAAACACTTGAAAATAGCTTCAGTGAGCACACGCTTGGTATAGAAACCTTGGGTGATTAAAGGGCGGTAGCGGTCAACATGGTCAACCAAGTCATCATAGTCTTCTGCTGAAATGTTTGCGACATAGTCTTGGGCTTCTTCAAGGGAGTCTGCCACCAAGCCTAAGTGATTGGCTTCAATAATATCATGGTTGGAGAGGTGTCTAGGAACAACAACAGGGATTCCGGCGGCTAGATAAGTTCCTAACTTATGGGTGATACATAATTTGAAATATTCATTGATATGGTCATCATCAGCCCAAACCAAGCCGAAACCTCCCTTAGCGAGATTGACGATTAATTCAGTATCCCGCATAAAGCCACAGGTAATGACCTGGTCAGGCAGAGCTGTTTCAGGGTCTCTCGAATAGGCCCTCAAAGGAAGATTGCTCTGCCAGTTCTTAGCAAAGTTGAATTTATTCACATCCCCCGCGAAGTGAAATTGGCGGATGAATTCAGGTCGATCTAGGTCTAAGTCAATCGGATGGTCCCACATTTCCTGGACAACATAACGGTCTACCTGCAAGCCTTCCTGGCGCAAACGTTGGTACATGGCCTCTGTCGGAACAATGAGGACATCTGCCATATTATAAATTTCAATCATTGTTGGCATCAGATAGGCATTGGGTTCGAACATCAAGGGAAGGACGTCATGGATATAAATAGCAATTTTCAGTCTTGGATAAGCTCGCAGCTTCCGAATAATAGCTTGATCAAATTCCACATTATTCCAAGTGGGATATTGTAAAACGATAAAATCACCAAAACCTACGCCGGAAAAAATACCATCTAGGCGTGTCCTTAGTTCCGATTCTGAATCGGCTTCTACCGGGTAGGAGTATACCGGAACCTTATCGAAACCCATCTCTTTAGCAATATCAGCTGTCGCAATTTGTGCTAGCATGGCTGTACTCGTATAGGCATGGCCATATAAGCAAGTAATATGTGTGTGCATCGCATTCTCCTCATTCCTATGACTTAAAGAGCGTTAATAAAGAAAGTAGTAAGCCTAAGAGGACAGACACCCCCATCAGAACTCCTATAATCATGGGAAGCTTGCTTAACTTATCGTCTGCTTCTTCTTGGTCCTTGGCCTGTTTTTGCCGCTCCTTCTCTAGCATCTCTTGAATTTCTGGATCTAGTACATTTTTATGTTTATTTGTCATGGCATCCTCCAGCTAAGACGTCTCGATAATCTTCAACACGAGTTTGGCCGACATGAGCTAGCTGGACTTCAATTCCCCTAATCCACAAAGTCTCGTCCAATCCAACTTGGTCTAGGTGCGCAATTAAACCTTCAACATTTGCTTTGTTAAAACGATGTTCAGCTGCTGTGTACCTATCTTGGTGGAGGGTTTCCCGAAAGGCTAGGATCAGCTGCCTGTGATCAAAAGCGCGGCGTACGGCATTAAGGATCTCGTTTGCATAGTTAATATCGAGATAGACCTTACAGCGCTTCAAGAGATCTTCTACCTTGTCTTGGGATATATTTGGGTAGAGGGTCAAATTGGAGAAATGGTCCAAGCCCATCAACTTATCAGACATCTCAGTCAATGCCCCCACATGGAAGTGCCAGTCAGGCAACGCTTGCAAGAGCTCTTCCAAAGACTCTACTTGGTCTGAATTGGTTAAGACTAAGGCCTCATTTGTGTTGCGAACAGGCTCTTCTATTGGATAGATATAGCCTAAATGTTTCAACTGGTCGCTAGTCCCTGCTTCTTGCTCGGCAAGCAAGCCCTCTAGGCGTTGGTAATTGGTCTCGTCATCCACAATTACGGTCCGAGCCCTTGGCGTCGTCCCTGCAAAAATCATCTGCATGTTCCCTGGAATCGTATCTTGAATGGGTTCTTGCCAGAAAAGAATATCCTCACCAGATAAAGCTAAGCGATGGGAGACGAGGAAGGGCATGGCTAGGGAATTGATCAGCATGCCCGAAAGATCAAAGCCTGCTTCTTTTAAATAAAAGCAAATAAAGTCAACCTGGTCTCTAAAAAAGTAAGTTTGTCCTTGATAATTCAGGCTTAGCGTATCGGTCACTAAGTTATGGACTAGGGCTTCCCGGCCCTGGGTATCATAGTAAGTCTTAATGGACATCCGCTCTTCTGTATCGAAAGCAATCCGACTAAAGCGCCGACCATACTGGTTGTAAATATCGACAAAAGCTACCCGCCCCTTCTCGTCCAACCAGTCGACCTTATTAATGAGACGCTTGTGCTTGGGCTCTGCGTAATAGATACGTGCCTTGACCTGTCCTAGATCTTCTACGCGAACACTACTATTATCGCCCATAATTTCCCAATAAGCAGGAACGGGCAGTTCATTAAAGTAGAGTGCCCGACAAGACGCATCTTCTTCGCCCATAAAGAACTGGAAGGGGCTAGCCAAGTGGTCATCAAGAAAACCATCATCTGTTAAAACAACTGTGGGCCAATCAAAGCCGGCTGCTTCTAAAGACCGTCCCAGGTCTCGACTGTCTTGATTGTCTTGGTCAAATAAATTAATCATGGCCTACCTCCTCAATAAGTTCCTTCCAGGCCTCGATCACGCGCTCTTCTAAGAAGTCTTCTGCCCGTTGATAAGCATGGTCTTGCATGGCTTCGCGGTCAGCCGTCTGATAATAAGTGAGCAAGCGCTGGCTCAAGGCCTCAACATAAGCTTCCGTCGGCTGGTTGGCCTGGTAGGGAATCAAATAGCCATTATAGCCATCCCTTACAAAGGTCACATTCCCATAGTTGACTTCAAAACCGATAATGGGAAGGCCTGCTGCCAAGGCCTCTAAGAGCGTTAAACCAAAGCCTTCACTCGTCGATCCTGCCAAGTAGAGGTCATAGTTCTGATAGACTTCAGAGAGGTCTTGGTGGCCTTTCAGCTTAATATAATCTTCAGCTCCCAGATCCTTAATTAAATCAGTAAGCATCTCTTCCTGGCCGCCTTTACCATAAATATCAAAATGAAGTTCGGGTAAGCTAGCTTTAGCTTGAACAACCGCTCGGACTAACCAATCGATATGCTTCTCACTGGCTAAGCGGGAAGCTGTCATGAGGTGAAAGTCTTGTCTTTGGCCCTCTTGGGGATAGCGTAAGTGGTCCACGCTCCCCACAGGAATGGCATAGACTTGGGCTTTCTTATCGTAGTAGTGGGCCAATTGCTGGTCTAGGAGATCTTTTTGAGCTTGGGTTGAAGCAATAAAGAAATCAATGGCCTCACTATGCATAAATTGATAGTCATAATAGTTGTTCCATAAGATATAATCCTCCGTTGTTGGTCCTGGGCTGTAATGTTCCGCATGGATAACGACACCAATCTTAGCTGGCGGAGCATATTGGAGGACTGCCTGCCCCGTCCCTGTCGCTCGGTCGAGTATCACTATATCCTCCTCCGTCAGCCCTAATTTTTGGATGAAGTAGGCAAAGAGTTCTTCTTTATTATAGAGGATAGCATCTGGCATCTTATAGCAAGAGTGCTTACCATCTACAATTTCTTCATAGGCTACTGACCCATCTTCATTGAAATAACGCCGCTGGTAAAGCTTGGCCCGCCCATCCTTGGGGGCATAATATTCGGAAAGAAAACGGGTATAGTTATAGTAATCTTTACGCAATAAATTGCCATCCACCACGAATTCAACCCGGTTCACCCGGTCAGTGGACCCCTCTACCAGATAGCAAGTCGCAAATTGCCGGCCCTGGTCATAGTAAAGGCGGACAAGCTTGTCTTCGCGTTTTTCTTCTTCAATTGGATAAGCTAAGCTTTCCTTCACATCGTTAAGGGTATAGGAGGTAGCTTGTACTTTAATATCCGTAAAATAAAGATAGAGCCAAATGATATCCTCATCCCTAAAGCCCATATTTTGGGTGAAATGAGCGATATTCTCATTCAAAATTAAGTCAACAAAGACAAACTTAGCTGGCACCCGGAGCTGGTCGAAGATCTTAGACCGGTAAATCTGGGAGTATTCTACCCCACTGGATGCCCAACCTATGCCCAAATTAATATTATAGATTGTCATAGCTTCCTCCTTACGCTTAAGCAAATTGAACCACAGGCTGGCCTGCTTCAGACTGAACCACCTGGCTCAAGGCCAAATAACGCACAATTTCATAATTAATTCGCCGCTTCATCTCTTGGTAAGACCAGTGAGCCTCACGTTGGTATTCAAAGATAGGATTTCTCTGAGCAGACCGCCGACTCATCACGACTTGTTTAAACTGACTGAGGTAATCCACCTGCTCAATCCAAGTGCTATCAATGGCTTTGAGTAAGCACTTGCGGATAAAGTCTTCAAAAATTGCCGAATTTTTGATGGTGCTTTTCTTGGCAGTATATTGGTCTTCAAAGATGGCCATTAAATAATCCAACAATTGCCGGTCAGTCATCCCTTCAACGGCTGAGCGATCGATACTGACCTGGTAGGATAAGTAGTCATAGATAAAACGTTCGACAGCAAAAACACGTCCATCCTCATCAAGCTGGTTAATGAAGTCTTTGAATACCTTTCGTGCAAGGTTAGGGATATCTACGGCTTCTAAGCCCCCACCTGACAAAAGTGCATTGCGGTCACGGTAGATCAATTCCCGTTGGATCCGCATATCCTCATCCATCTGCAAGATCTGCTGGCGGGCACTCTCACTGCTGCTGTCACTGGCTTCTTGGGCCTGGTCAAAATATTTTTGATAGCGAAAATTAGACAGGGGCTTGCCGTCTAGTCTGCCTTTATCCTGATCGGAATAGTAGCGAATATGTTCAGGTCCCCATTTATGGATGAGCTCATCTTCTAAGGAAACAAAAAACTTACTCATGCCAGGGTCTCCTTGGCGGCCAGCTCGTCCGCGCAATTGCAGGTCTACACGTTCACTGGTCATTCGCTCGGTTCCTATAACGGCTAGTCCCCCTAATTCGGCTACTCCAGTACCTAATTTTATATCTGTCCCACGACCGGCCATGGCTGTTGCAACTGTCACAGCCCCCAATTGCCCGGCTTCCTTCACCATCTCAGCTTCTTTGACTGCATTATAGGCATTGAGCACATTATGTGGGATGCCTTCTTTGAGCAGAATGGCGGAATACAGGGCTGACAATTGGACGGAGCCCGTAGCGATTAACAAGGGCTGGCCCGTTTTATGCAATTCTTTGATATAGGCGATAGCCGCTTGGACTTTCTCTGGAAAGCTCCGAAAAATCGTATCAGGCAGGTCCTGGCGAATCACTGGTTTATTCGTAGGAATTGAAACCACTTCCATATTATAGGTTGAAATAAATTCCTCCTCAGCTGGCTTACCTGTTCCTGTCATCCCAGCCATTCTATCAAATAACTTAAATAAATTCTGATAGGTGATGGAAGCCATGGACCGGTTATCCGCTGTCAAAGAGACATGCTCCTTGGCTTCAATAGCCTGGTGCTGGCCGGCTTGGAGGCGAGTTCCCATAAGTTTTCGTCCATCCTGTGAATCTAGAAGAATGACTTCATCATCCTGGACCACATAATCTTTTTCATTTTCAAAGAGAAAGTGTGCCTTGAGGGCCAGCGTTACCTGGCGAACGAGTTCGCGATTATCCTTGTGGTAAAAGCACTCCAAGCGAAAATAGTCTTCGGCCTGTTGAATACCTGCTTGGGTCAACCAAACCGCATCTTTTTCATCCGTGACAAAATAATCCTTGCCTTCTTCCAAACTCACAATAAAGGCATCAGCTAGCTGGTAGAGGTTGGACTGGACACGGGGAGAGCCTGAGATCACCAGTGGACTGGTTGCCCCATCGAGCAAGACAGCATCGACTTCGTCAATGATGACATAGTAGAAGTCACGCAGGTACTGCTTGTCTTGACTGTCAGCAAGGTTCTCTCCCAAATAGTCAAAGCCCAGGCTCGAATGTGTGGTATAGACAATATCTGAAGCATAGATGGCCTGCTTGTCTTCAGGCGTCAAATCGTCTGCATTCTCCGGTGCCCCCATGGCGATGGAAAGACCCATAAATTCGTAGAGGGGCCCCATCTCTTCAGCGTCACGGCAGCTTAAATAATCATTGACTGTCACTAGAATCACGCTCTTGCCCGTCAGAGCGTTCAGATAGAGGGGGAGGGTCGCCGTCAAGGTCTTCCCTTCCCCTGTCTTCATTTCAGCAATGTGGCCCTCATGGAGGACAATGCCCCCCAGGACCTGAACATCGTAGGGATACATGCCTAGGACACGCTTGGCCGCTTCACGGACAGCAGCGAAGGCTTCGGGTAAGAGCTCATCCAGGCTCTCCCCTCCCTGGTAGCGGGCCTTAAACTCATCGGTCTTATGACGCAATTGGCCATCTGACAGGCCAGCCATGTGGTCTGCTTCCTGGTTCACGACTTTAAGAATTTTATTCAGGCGGCGCAAGCGCCCCCGATCCAGATCAAAGACGGACATCAAGTCCCCCTCCTCTCTTCAAAAGCTTTAATTGTGGCCGGTAATCTAACAAGAAAGCTGCAGCAGGCTCACTTTGTTCCAATAGCCCCGGTGCATAGATAGTGACAGCCTGGCTAGACAGTAAGTCTTGGTAATTAGCCAGAAAGCCCTTTAAATCACTGGACAAGTTAAAGGCCGCGTAAATATCTAAATAACTAGAGGCAGGCAAGAAATCTTCTGTCACATAGGTCGGACAGGATAAGCGATAGCCATGGTAAAGGGCAGCCAGATTGCTGATAGGTCCATAGCCCACCAGCTTGAGGTCGCCTTGTTTCTCCGCGACCTGGTCAAGTAAATGTGCAGCCTCTTCCTGCAAGTAAAGATGACCATTGCTGAGCAGTGAGGTCAGATAAGACCATTCTGCCTTAGCCCCCTTCAATGAAGAGAATTGGGGACCATTTCCGACTTCATCAAAGACGAGGAAGGTACTTGATAAATCTCCTTGCTGCAAGCTGTAAGCATCTTCGATAGGATCTTCGCTAGAGTCATCAGCTCTTTTAAGCAGCACTTGGTAAAAATCGAGCGACAAACAGCCCCCGTGATGTAGGGCAATTTCATAATAATGATAAGCATTGGGCACTATAAAGGAATCAGTTGGTCGGCGGAGGTAATTGACCGCTAATACTTCACCATAATAATCATAGAAGGTCAGCTTGAAAAAGAAACGATCTGCTGGTTGGCTCTGGCCCAATAATACGAGCTGGTAGACTTGACCAACTTTCAGGAGAGGGAGCTGGGCGCTCGTCTTCGTTCCTTGAAAGATGCTCTGGGAAGACCAAGCATGGATCTGTTCGCCCGATGGCATGAGGGAGTTGGTAAAGGAAACATGGTCAGGACTCTTCCAAATAATCTCTGACCCATAAAGATAATTCTCATAGCTCACCTGTCCCCAACGAATGCTCTGATAATCTTCCATTATCTGCCTCCCTCCTCACTAAATTGTTTCAATAAACGCCGGTATTGGTTAATAAACCAGCTAATAATCCCTTGTGAATTATCATTATGGCGTCCCAGATAGCCCTTGCTGATCACTTTAGCAGTCTTATCTTTCATAATATCCAAGAGCTGATAATAAGCTGTCGGATCATAGTCATCCTGCTTCATATAGGCAACAGCCAGGGTCGTTCCGCGGTAAGTTCCTGCCCGCATCCGGTCAACTACCCGCTGGTCTAAGGCATCAAGTGTCGCTTGGAGGTCGCCCGAATTAAAGCGGTTAACCAGGTCCAATGAGGTCTGAAAATCTTCGGGTCGAACCAGGCGTTGCTTCTGCGCCATGCTTCCCATAGCCAGCAAAGGCTTCCCAATGATCAAGGCGTAGGGGTTGAAGAAGCTGCTGTAGTAACAGGCCCCCGTTGTGCCCATGGATAAGCCTGAGAAGATCAGCTGGTCGGGCGCAAAGCCTAAAGTATCCAAAGTCTCCTGGATCTTGGCTAACAAGAGCTCTTCCAAGTCTTGGCTCACCTGGTAAAAAGCGCCCCCTTCCGAACGCGGGTCCCCCACCAAGATAAAGGGATGGTTTAAATTCTTCATCATCCAGAAGCCTTCAAAGCCTTCTGCCGAACGATAACCTGAAAAATAGATATTGAGCGGAGGGTTCAGATTACCTGGATGGAAGTAAAAAATAAGCTCTTCCCGCTGGCTATCTCTTAAGACTTGACCTCCCGCAATAAAGAGGCCAAAAGATTTACGGGAGTGGCGGAGGTGGAGGTCCCTAACTTGAACTTGACCTTCTCCCTTAACTTCAAGGCAGCAAGTGACATAGGTCGCTTCAGTGGAATCCAAGACGATAGGCCTCATCAAGTCCTCTTGGCTAAGCACTTCGGATTTAATGACATCATAGCCTGAGCCCTGACGAATATAGTAAAGCCGTAAGCGCAGGTCCAGGTCAGCAGTCGCCTGGTATTCTAACCATAATTCTAGGTAACGGTCAGGATTGGAAACGATATTGGCTTTCCAATAAAGCAAGGGGGTCCAAAAGATTTCATCAATACTATCAATTATGTAGGCATTGTGCCCCTCCATCCGACACCGTCCCCTAAAAGGCGCTTGGACCTGGATTTGACTAATATTTCGTCGCTCCCCATAATTCCCATCAAAGTATAACTTGGTCATTTCAATGACAAAGTGCTCTCGGTCCTTAATCTGGACAAATTTAGCCTGCTTATAATCAAACCAGACTTGGAAGGCAGGCTCTTGGTAGTAGTGGAGGTAAGTGCTATCAATAAAGACACAATAGGCCTCCATGAAGGGCAGTAAGCTGGCCGCCCAGTCGCTGGGAATGGGCGCCGTCACTAAAACAAGTGAATAGACCTCTGGAGCGTCCTCAGCTAGCAGGTCCATAAGAGCCGCCGAGAGGTCTTCCACATCCATAAAAGTCCACTCCACTTCGCAGAGAAAGTCTACTCCCTGCGACCAATCAACTGTTCCGATTTGTAAGACTCTTGTCACTTTCACTCTCTCCTAAATATCTTTTCCATTCATCGATGATCTCTTGGCTATGGTAGCGATTAATCTTCTCAACCGCATATACAAGGGCTTCATTCCAATGTTTAAGGCCCTGCAGGTAATAATCTAAAGCTTGGCTAAGCTGATCAGAGTTCTTAGCGATCATGCCATTCTTTTGGTGGTCAACATAGGGGTTGGCTTTGCGATTAATTTGTGGAATACCTGCACTGATCGCTGCAATCTGGGTATAGAGGTCTGCCTCTTCTACCAAGTCAACGACCAGGCGGACGCTTTTGAAGGCTTGAATTAAGTCTTTATCGGTCTCTAGCTGGCTGACCGTAAATACCGGACTTTCTTCCTCGTCTGGCATCTTATCTTCAAAATCCTCGACGCCCTTATCCAGGGAGTGAAATTTTGCTTCATAAGTTTGGAGGGAATCACGGAGGGCGAGCTCGCGGTCATAGGACAAGTGGAAGCCCGCAAATAAGACTTTTATGCGCGGATCTTTCTTTATTTTTGGCGTTACAAGCGTCAGAAAGTCCTCAATCACTTGGTCACTGACCCCATCCACTTGGAAGAACACGATTAATTCCTTAACGCGCTGGCTCATCCCTAAACGCAAACGGGTATCAAAGGGGGTTAGATTTAAGGTTTTCCCAGCAGCTTGCGGATATTGCTTATGGAGTAAGTCTTTTTTCTCCTCTGTATCCACCATCAGTAGTTCTGCCGAATTGATCAAGGGCAGAAGGGGCTGGAAAGGACGGCTCGTATAAAGTGAATAAACCAGCTTATAGTGGCTAGGCCCCTCTGCCAATATCCTATCATGCTGGGGGTTATTGGCAAGCACCAGAACGTCTTCTTCCCTCAGATTATGATCCAAATAAGTGCTTAATCGGTCTTGCACAAGAGAGGTCATACTGTCATAAATTTTATTCTCATGGCTTACTTGGCATGTTCGATGGTCATGAATCAAAACTGCCTGTCCCGAACAATTAAAGAATACTTGCTTCAGGACCTGGCCATGGTCGTCATAATGGTAGCTGCTAGACAGATAGCCCCGGTCATCGAAGATCAAGCGTTTAGACCAATGATTTCCTCGGTAGTAAATCACATCATGGATCCAACCTTCTGACGTATAATTGACCGCTGCATATTGTTCGCCATCCAAATAAGCCAGCATGGTAAAAGGCGTTGGCACAAATTGAATGTGCTGGGGCCAGGATAAGTCATCAATCGATAAAGGATTGGATTCCGTCTGGCTAAAGCCCTGGAGCTCATCAAAGAGCGACCAGTAAGCGACTTGGTCTAGGACCTGGTCATGCATCCGATTTCTAAGATGGGGCATATAGTTTAAAAGAATTAACTGAATGTCTTCATCGGCTTCGTGGAAGAGCCGCATCTGATTAACCGTATCGTCAAATAGAAGTTCGTGCCGTGATAAGTCCGGCTCCCCCCAGTCTTGACTTCTTCCATACCAAGAGGGTAAAAAATAATACATAGTCCCTTCCTCTCCCTTTATTCAAACAATGGTTTATATTTTTCTCGTAAGCTTAAAGCTTTAATCTCATCAATAATCATGATAAATAGTGAAAAGAGAATGAGTACGCTTGATGACATACCGAAAAGTCGAGCATATTCAGGAAAAATCAATCCTAGAATAAGGGGTAAGCCAACGATAAAGGTCATATAGATGGTCCCTAAAATAGCCATATTCAATATCTTTCTCTGGAGGTAGTTAGATGTCTCCTGGCCTGGATTAAGCCCCGATATATAGTCCCCTGTTTTTTGTAGGTTTTCTGCTAGGTCTTCTGGATCTACATTAACAAAAGCAAAACCTAGACTTAATAAAATAATCATTAAGAGATAGAAAGCTGCTCCCAGAGGATGGGTCGTATTTAGTTTAACGATTAAGTCCTGTGCCCAAGCAGCTTGAGGATTAAAAACTAAAATAAGCTGTAAGATATAACGCGGTAGGGCAGCTAAGGTCATCGCATACATGATAGCCATCCCCCCACTTGGATTGGCTTTAATAGGCAGGTAAGATTTCTCGGCAAAATCATTATTAATCATCACTCGGTTCAAGGGAATACGGCGTTCTCCTCGTTCCATCAATACTGTTGTTAACATGGTGAAAACTGAGAAAAACAAGATGAAGGCAAGGAGGTATAACTCAGTTTGCGAGGCTACACCCGTAAAGTAAGTTCGCAAGCCACCAAAGTTACGTGGAATGCGAAGCAACATATTCGACAAGATAATAATTGTCGGGCCTCCAATACCATATTGTGAATTCTTATTGCCTAACCAAATCAAGTAAAAAGTACCCGCCAGTAAGAAAATAATCAATATAAGCCGGCTCCAGCCCTCTGTTAGGCTAGCTTTATCAATTAAAGGATAAGATAAGACTAAGGATAGGGCCTGAATAATTCCAATCACAAGGGTTAATAAATTTCGATAAATGGTTTCTCGTTTGACTGGAACCTTTAGTTTCTTATACCATTTCGACATGGCGATAAAACGCCAGATAATCATCGTTGACATGTAGGGGCCGATACCTAAAGTAAAGAGTGAAACACGTTCCAAATCTCCCCCTGTAACACTTAGAGCAACCGATAGAAAGTCATCGGCTTGGATCTGCTCATTAAAAGTTGCTAGGTCAACAAGTGGTAAGGGGAGCGTTTTTCCGATAATAAGAATAATTAGAATAAGTGCGGTGAACAAGATTTTCTCTTGTAATAATGATAAATGGAAAATTCGCTGTAATCTACTCACGTGTTTATAAATCCTTTCTTCAATATAAAAAATAAAAGGGTTGGGAGATAAACTCCCAAGCCCTATTATCTTCAACGCAATACTACACTGTCATACACTATTCACGTTCACTTATAGTCTTGTCTGATTTACAGGACAGTTTTTATAAAATTGTTAGCTTAGGAGAGGACCCCTTTGCTAAAAGCTTAGCAAGTCTTTGCTAGTTAATGCAAGACTGAGCTAGGCTTTTTATTTTTTCTTGCGTTTGCTTGATACCATACCGAGGCCAGCAAGAACAAAGAGCAGGCTTGGTGCAAGTAAGCTTGCATGTGCCCCTGTCTTAGGCAATACCCGGTTGGTAGCTGATTGACGACGGTGAGCAAGTGGTTGGGCAACATAGCTCTCTTCTTTGTTTGTTAATGACTCACGGCTGGTCAATGAGCTTTGGGCAGTCTGTGATTCACTGCTTGAAGTTGAAGACTGGTCGCTCGCTACTTGTGACCCGTCTGCGCTATCAGATTCGCTCGCTGAGCTAGACTCTGTCCCACTCGTAGGAGCTACTGCTGCTGAGCTTGATGTGCTCATAGATTCGGATGCAAAATCGCTTGTAGAATCTGGTGCGACATGAGCGGCACTTGATTCAGATTGGCTGATGCTCGTTGAAACAGATGCTGAAGAACTTTCTGATGAAGAAATTGATTCAGCAATCGATTGACTCGCACTTGCAGATTCTGACGCTTGCACCGCTGCGCTTGAACTTGCAGATTCGGATGCCGATGCACTTGAGCTTGCGGACTCAGAAGCTTGGACCGCTGCGCTTGAAGCACTTGCAGATGCTGAGACGCTAGAACTTGTAGACTCTGAAGCTGATGCGCTGGAGCTTACAGACTCAGATGCTGAAGCACTTGAACTTGCAGACTCTGACGCTTGCACCGCTACGCTTGAAGCACTTGCTGATGCGGATACTGAGGCGCTAGAGCTTACAGACTCTGAGGCTGAGGCACTCGAGCTTGCGGACTCTGAGGCTTGCACCGCTGCGCTTGAAGCACTTGCTGATGCGGATGCTGAGGCGCTAGAGCTTACGGACTCTGATGCTGAGGCACTGATGCTTGCTGATTCTGAAGCCGATGCACTAGAGCTTGCAGAGTCGGATGCCGAAGTACTTGAACTTGCAGACTCTGAAGTTGAAGCGCTGGAGCTTACGGACTCAGATGCTGAAGCACTTGAACTTGCTGATTCTGATGCCGATGCACTGGAGCTTGCGGACTCAGATGCTGAAGCACTTGAACTTGCAGACTCTGATGCTGAAGCACTTGAGCTTGCGGATTCAGATGCTGAGGCACTTGAACTTGCTGATTCTGATGCTGAAGCACTTGAGCTTGCGGATTCAGATGCTGAAGCACTTGAGCTTGCGGATTCAGATGCTGAAGCACTTGA
>NZ_JASPDS010000021.1:0-26089 GCF_030230715.1 Aerococcus sp. UMB1112A
GGTATCTCGGAGAGTTAGCGCCAAATGAGAAGGGATATGTCGGTATCTCGGAGAGTTAGCGCCAAATGAGAAGGGATGTGTCGGTATCTTGGAGAGTTAGCGCCAAATGAGAAGGGATGTATCAGTATCTTGGAGAGTTAGCGCCAAATGAGAAGGGATGTGTCAGTATCTTGGAGAGTTAGCGCCAAATGAGAAGGGATATGTCGGTATCTTGGAGAGTTAGCGCCAAATGAGAAGGGATGTGTCGGTATCTCGGAGGCTTAGCGCCAAATGAGAAGGGATGTGTCGGTATCTTGGAGAGTTAGCGCCAAAAGTTGAGGGGATCTGTCCGTAACTCAGAGAGAAACGGACAAAGGAGGAGTGGATTTGTCCGTATCTCGAGCAGAAGCGGACAAAAGGGGGAATATGTATCTGCAAGTCGGGCAGAAACTGCAACAAGTCAAGGGTTAATGCAGTAATGGCTTGAGAAACTGTAATAAGTCAAGGGCTAATGCAGTAATGGCTTGAGAAACTGTAATAAGTCAAGGGCTAATGCAGTAATGGCTTGAGAAACTGCACCAAGTCAAGAGTAAATGCAGTAACTGCTTAAAAAGCTGCCATTTCTCAAGAGGAGAGGCAGTAAGTCGGTAAGAAACTGCCATTTCTCAAGAGAAGAGGCAGTAAGTCAGCAAGAAGCTGCCTCTTCTCAAAAGGAAAAGCTCTTTCTCGCGGAGAAAGAGCTTCATCATAGGGAAAACTAGGAAGTTCAGCATAAATAGAAAAGCCAGGCTGCTTCTCTTGTCCGTTTGAGGGGGGAGGCAGCCTGGCTTGTTATAAATTGGGTAATAATTATAGTAGGAATTGGTTCAAAATAGTAGGCCTGGCTTGTTGAAACGGCATAAGTCTGACCGACAATGCCGAATCCCAGCGCACCGCCAACTCCAAAAGCGACCACCTTGTCGCTTTTCAGATCAACAGGGATTTCCACACAGCCACTAGAGGTCTTTACGCTCATAAATCTTCACGGTCAGGATGAAGAGCGCGCTGGCTAGGATGAGGCAGACCAGGCTGGCGGATAGGACGAGGAGGGGGGGGTCGAGCGACTGGAGGTAGCTGATGAGCCCTTGGACGAAGGCACTGTTGAAGATGGTCCAGCCGAATGTGATTAAGAGGATGAAGAGGGCGATGCTGATATAGTTCATGAAGACGGGACCGAAGAGGGTATAGGTGAATTGGTAGCCGACAAGTAGGAAAACCGCAAGCAGGCCCAGCAAGAGAATTTCAGTCAGGCTGTTGGCTCTGTAGCCCGGGATCATGGCGTTCAAGATAATGAGCGGAAGGATGAGGGTGGCGACTTGCAGGAGGTGGGAGAGGATCTTGCCGGCGACCACTTCCCTCCGACTGACAGGCAGGGTCTGGATCAATTGGCGATAGGTCCGCTTGTCGTCAAGCCCATCCATGTTTCGGATATTGAAGAGGGCGAGCATAAGGCCGAGTGTTAGCGGGAACTGGCCATCTCCTACAATAAAGAGTACCAGAAGGCTCACCGCTAAAGATAAAAACAAGAGTTTGCGACCGATCAACCAATCTTTGACTAATAAGGCTTTCATTTATTGGCCTCCTTTCAAAGTATAAACCATGATTTCTTCCAGGGAGGCGGGTTCGATCAAAAGCTTGTCGCCGTAGAGTTCATGGAAAGTGTCCGCTTCTTGGGTCAGGCCGACAAAGCCAGCAGATGTTTCCTTGAGCCCCGCTAGCAAGGGCCGGGTGTCGGCATCGAGCAGGTCGCTAGCTCCCTTGACCAGGCGGAAGCGGTCGAGCAAGTCGTCTTTGGCCTCGTCCATGACAATCGTCCCGTCCTGGATCAAGACCACATAATCGGCAATCTTTTCCAAGTCAGTCGTGATGTGGCTGGAGAAGAAGACGGTCTTGTTCTGGTCTTGGATCAGGTCATAGAGCAGGTCGAGGATTTCCGAACGAACGAGGGGGTCTAGGCCGGATGTCGGTTCATCCAGGATAATCAAGTCCGCATGATGGCTCAAAGCCACCGCCAGTGACAATTTGACCTTCATCCCGGTCGATAAGTCCTTGACTTTCTTCCTTGGCGGCAGGCTAAAGTCCTGGCAGAGCTGACGAAATTTGCTCATGTCCCACTTGGAATAAAAGCCACCCACAACTTTGCCGATAGCTTCCACCGTCAAATTCTCGTAAAAAACATTCTCAGGATAGACAAAACCAATCCGGTCACGCGCCGTCTTGCCAGCCTCCTGGTGGTCCATCCCGAAGATTTTAATTGCACCAGCATCTAGCTTGACTAAATCCATAATCAGCCGGATAGTCGTCGACTTGCCCGCACCATTGGGGCCAATAAAGCCGGTGATATAACCTTTAGGGATTTGTAGATTCATCTGGTCAATGCGGAAGTCTCCCAGATGCTTGGAGACATTTTTCAGTTCAATGGCGTCAGTCATTCCTTATTCCTCCATTCTGTCTTGGATGCGTTGGGCCAGGTCCTGGGCACTGAGGCCGATACTCTTGGCCTTGGTTGCGATCTCCCCCAGGCCCTGGTCAATCTCAGCCAAGATCTTCGCTTCAATCTGGTCTGTATCTAAGTGGGCCACATAAGTCCCCTGGTAGGGCACCGTCATTAAAAAATTTTCCTGCTCGAGCTTCTCATAAGCCTTCTTGACCGTAATCACGCTCACTTCTAAGTCCTTGGCCAGCTGCCTGATTGAAGGCAACTGCTCTTCTTCCTGCAATTCTCCGGATAAGATGTTGCGCTTAAGCTCTTGGACAATCTGCTGGTATAAGGGCAGCTTGGAAAATTTGGATAGGGTGATGTTCATCAGCACAGCTCCTTTGTATCTAGTGTATACCCTTTATATACAGTGTATACTGTGAGGGAAGAGCTGTCAAGTTGGATTGGAGGATGTTATTGGCAGACAAAAAAGCCAGGCGGTCTCTCTAGTCCGCTTGGGGGTGGGAGAGCGTGCCTGGGTTTTACTATAATATAGTAGGAAGTCGTTCAAAAATTTGGAGATGAGTTTTTGAAACGGCATTAATACAGAAGATATTGCCGAATCCCAAGTCACCACCAGCTCCAAAAACGACCACGCGGTCGCTTTTGGAGCTGGATTTTGATTTATAATCGGACAAATTTTACGGACAAGCCACATCCTGCTCAAGCAACCAACCCAGGTAGACCCCTGGACTGGCCAAGAGATAGGCTTTCCGACTGCGGCTCTGCTTGACGGCCTTCTCACCAACTACCTTATAGGTCTTACCGAGTACCTTAGGATGGATGCGCTCACCAGTCTGCCAGTGGCTGGCGTGCTTGGCGATGGTGATCTCTCGAGCGTCACGCAACTTGACTAATTCATTGACAGCCTGCTGGACGGTCGATGGATTGTGGCCAGCCTTCCGGAGGCGGTATACTCTATCAGCCCCGTTGCCCCACTTGGCGTCTAGAACTTCTTTAGCGAGCTGGTAGTCCTTGTCAGTAGGCTTAACACTCGAACTATAGCGTGGCCTAGCGTAGCCCTTGATTCGCCAGTCATTCCACCTGAAGCGATTGCGGCGGACCATGTTCCCGGAATTGCCTTCAATCGTAGTGACTTGACCTCCAGAAACGTTCTCCACAAAGCCGATGTGGTCCGCAAAACCGGCCCCGTCCCAATCAAAAGTAATGATATCGCCTGGCTTGGGGTAGACCCGTCCTAACCAGATCCCGAGCTGGCTAAAACGATGGATATGGCGCTGGACGCCACACTCTCGGCCGATGAGGGAACTCGCTCCTACTTCATCACTGACCGCCGTCACAAAGGCATCGCACCAGTCGTCGGCATAGGTCATGGTGTAGCCGACTGGACGGGGAAGAACCGCATTGTAGCGGTCGATCAGTGCCTTGTGTGCACCCAACCACTGGCGGACGCCTATATACTTCCTGGCACAACTAAGGATGTCTTGGACGCTGACCATGCCCATCACCTCCCCCATAATAATGCTGGCTTGAAATCTGTAGGATGGTCCCCAAGAAGGCCGTGCCCAGGTTGATTAGCGTTACCCAGACATCAACAGCCTCCCAGTAGAGGACCTCACCAACCCCTTTTACTAAGACGGCTAGGGCGGGCAGGAAGATCAAGACCAACCACTTGGCCTTGTCGTAAGAATCATTATCTAAGAACATGTGACAACCTCCATTTCTTTGAGTCTTTCTTGAAACTTCTGAATGGCTTCTTGGTGGACCTTGATCTGGTAACTGTGGACACCAACTTCCTGGGCCAGTTCCTGACGAGCTTCCAGCTGGCGGTCCAGCGTTTCCTGAATACTATCGATCCGAGTGATGAGGTCATGGATGGCGGTAATCAGCCGAACCAAGCGCCGAATCAGCGTGACCAAGGTTAAGACCGCCCCTGCTAGACTTCCAATTTCGATAAGGGTCATCGCTCTTTCCTTTCTATAAAAATAGCCCCGCTGATCGTACAGCGAGGCCAGACTCGAGGGACTTAGGCTTGGGCGTCAGCTTCCCCAGCGACGTAGAGCTCATCCACCTGGCGGGTCACATAACGGGCCGATACGGCTTGGTCATAGACCAGGGTGCCCTCAGGTGTCACAAAGGCGTCTGCCCCAGCGATGGCTTCGATAGCGGTCTGGGCTTCTTCCGCACTGACATCCAGACGCGGCTTGGCAACAGTGATGCGGGTGGATTTTCCTAAACTATTCTTGAAGTTGAGTTCAAGATTTTGCGTGATTTCTGGCATGCTTTATTCCTCCTTCTAAGCTCTTAGGCAAACACATTGGTAACGACTTCGGCAACGGCGAAGATGTCGTAGGCGGACAGGCTGGCGTAGGCGTCTTTGACAGCGGTGGCCTCTTCCGTGGTTACGCCTTCCTTCAAGTTATTGATATGGATCTTCTTGTCTTTACCTGACTCCTGGTCAAAGCCGATGAGCTGCAGGCGGGCGCTTTCGAATACTTTCATTTTTGTTTCCTCCTTTTTTTGGCTGGGTCATGCATGACAGCCTAAGAACGAGAATCGGGCGATAAATGTCAAGGGCGGAGGATGTCGGCTAGGGGGAGGAGCTTCTCCCGGAGGCGCTTGACCCGGCAGTGGACGGCTTGGCGGGAGACGCCGTCAGTTTCTGCGATACTGGTGAGGGAATGGCCGGCCTGGAGCTGGCGAACGGTCTGGAATTCCTTGGGCGTGAGGATGGTCTTAGCCTGGGAGAGGAAGACCTGGACAGCCAGTGAATGTTGGCGCGGCGCTTCGTCTCGGAGGTAGTGGAGGCCTTCTAGGGAGCTTGTGTCCTGGGGCTTGCGGCGGAGGAGGTCCAGGCAGTACCAGGACAGGGCGCGTTTGAGATAGGCCGTGAAGCGGAAGCGGTCCTGGTCGAGCAGGTCACCGTCAAAAGATGCCGCCACCTTGAGAGCCTTGAGCCGGAGTTCCTGGAGCAGGTCGTCGTAGTCCGCGTGATGGGGCGCAATGGAGAAGTTGGCGAGCACATGGTGGAAGAGGGGCGTGAACTGGTTGAGAATGGCGGTTGAATTGGGCATGAGGGCTCCTTTCTTGGGTCGGTCAAATTGTAAAAAGTGATGGACTGCTGAGCATGCGTTTCGCTGTTGAAGTTGGTCCTTGAAAAGCCATGGCACCGGTTCGGGCCAAGGTCCCTCACCTAGCAAGCTTCAAAGTTAGAGTGCGACAAAAGTCGGTTAAGCCTGAACCACTGGAGCAAAATCTAGAAGAGCCTTGCTAAAGGCTCGCCTAGATTTTGTGAAGTGGAGTCAGGGTTGACTTTTGGAGCAGGTTTGGGCTAGTAACGGCTAACGCCGACTATCCCTAATTCACATCGCTTGCATTTTCATGGCTAAGGACCAACTTCAACGCTCCACTCCTGCTCAGAATGGCACTGCCTGATAACAATTTGACCTAGTCACTCAATGGAAAAAACAATGCTATTAAACTCTAACTCTATGATAAGGGGCTCCGCTGGTTTTTGCATTAGGTCTTTTTGCTCATATTTGCGTCGAAAGTGAGCATAAGGGTGTGAAGGCTAGCGGGAGAAATAGACCTCTAGAGCCAAAAGCCAGAGAAGGCCAAGAGCCTTCGACGGATTTTGGTGAAGAGGAGCTATTTCTGCTAGCCTGAGCCTGACTATAGGGTGTGAAGGCGCACGGGCAAGCCCCACTTGAGGAACTTGATTGTGTGTTAGATCCCATTAAGCCACACTCGGAGGGCCAGATTGTGTGCTGGACTTTGGCAAGCCACACTCGGAGGGCCAGACTGTGTGCTGGACTTTGGCAACCCTCACTGTCACTTCCTGAGTGTGGCTTGCTGTCGACAAAGCCCCACTCGAAGTCCTCGACTGTGTCTTGGACCAACTCCAATCGCTCAGTATTCCACCGGATCCCGATTTGCATTCACTCTCCTCGAAAACAATTAGCGGCTTCCGATTTGCCTGCAGGATCTCTGAAGACAATTAGCGGCTTCCGATTTGCACATAGGGTCTTCGAAGGCAAATAGCACTTCCCCATGTGCACGCAGGCCTTCCAGAAGCAATTCGCCTCCCCGGATTTTGACCTGTAAAAATTTCCAAATAAAAACAGGTTATCCTACCGATAACCTGCGCAATATATAATATCTATGTTTCATCAAGGAGACGGCTCTAGCCGAGTGACGGTCGAAAGTCTGTCGACGTATCCAAAGCCAGTTCCTTGGCGTAGGCGTAGATGGTCTCTGGGAAGCTGAGATCAAAGACCGCTTCCGACATGGCCCACAAGGCATAGAGCAAGTGGTTGAGGGGGTGGTAGATCAGGCCTTCGTTGCGGAGCCCCTTGACCAGGAGTCCGAGCTCGCGACTGACCGAGAGCTCCTCCACATAGCGGTAGGAGAGCTCGAGCTTGATTTGAGTCATACGAGACAAGGTGTAGAGCTGGACGAAGGCTTCCCCAATCCGCTTCTCGATAAGGGGGAGGTAGGTCGCCGTCTCCAGGTCATGGAAACATTCCACCAGGCCGAGCGCGAGTTCACTCGTCGTAGGATAGTCCGCCAGAATAATTTCTTCAAGATTTTCGATTTGCGTGATGGTTTGAGCCAAAAGTAAGCGTTCGATAAATTTTTCGCTGTCCACCAAGAAAAGATCTTCAATCATGTGGCCCTCCTTGTTTTAATTAATTGAATTAAATTGGTAACTCCGTATTTAATAGACTCCGTATTTAGTAACTCCGTAGTTAGTAACTAAGTACTTAGTAGCTTGCGATTCTCTACTGACTAGCTTTTCTACTTGTTGAAAATCAAGAAGTAGAGAATCAACAAGTAGATAATCAAGAAGTAGAGAATCTAGTGACTAGCTTTTCAAGATCAAGACCGACTCGCATTTACTGACCCAAACGGTAGAGGGGCCTTTCGAAGACGACGGTCTCCCAGTACTTAATCCGGCGGCCGGACCGATCGCGAATCGGATTACGTTCAATGTAACCCTGTTGAACCAGCTCTGCCCAGCCCTTGCGAAAAGAACTCGCCCCATCTGTGGCATGGGTTTCGATTTCCTTAAGCTTGATCACCCAATCGTCCGGCAGGGTGAGGAGGTAGGCGAGGATTCCCTTAGCCTTCCAAGAGAGGTCCGAGCGCCGGAGGAAGTCATTGTCCATAACCGTATAATTCTTGACCTTCTCAATCCGCACATAAGAAGTCTGGGGGCTGGGGCATATATGTTTAATCATCGAATGGTCTCCTTTGACTATAGGCTTTGCGTAAATTTTGAATCATTGCGGTCAGGTCGCACTTAGAGCACGTGCTCGCCCCGGCGACTGGTGATGGTGACAACCAGGTCCTCGGCATCTCCCAGGTAGATATAGTCCTTGTCCATCTGGTAGAGATAGCACATTGCTTCAAGAATGTGACAGGGCATCTGGCTGCTGTCCCGCTCATAGCGACGCAAGGTCTGGACGTGGATGCCACAATAATCAGCAACACTCTCTGCGGAAAGCCCGCTATTCACCCGGCAGGCCTTAATGGAAAATTTCATACGACTAAAAACCTCCATCTGATCATAAATTAATATTCAATTGTCAAAATAACAGAAAAATAATGCAAAAATGTTACACAAGTGAGGCCTCAAAATAAATATATCAAACCAGAAATTATTTTCAAGTCATAATAGGGGCAATGTATAAAAAATATAATTTGTGCTCACTTTTTGAGCATGGGGTGTTATTTAGGGGGAGGGACTCCAGTATCGTGTAATAGCTTAGTGAATGAACAATTTATGCTTTAAACATATGGCTAGCATTCCAAAAATGATGCTTATCGTACGGTTTAGGAGTATATTTCACTGGTTTGGGAGTCAAAAAGGTACAAAGGATTGCAAAAGTGAAGAAAAAGTGAAGATATAGTTGCATTTCTATCAGTAATGTATTACACTACAAAATATACATAAGATTGGTTTAACTGATATTATGGATTCCCCTTCGGACTGAAATCAGCAATATTAGTCATTCAAGATCTTATTCATAGTATAATTTATGAATTAATTATGAATTATTTTATGATTTAGTGTGACTAATGTGTTGGTTTACGTTATAATGGGGGTGTGTAGGGAGAGGAAGAATTCAGCTTTGAATTTCAACTCTACATGATGTAGTTGTTACTAAGCATTTTGACTAAGGTCAAGGAGGAATTATCTATGAAAGACTTGAAAAAAGTTTTATTAACATCAGTTGCTACTACTGCAGCTGCCGGTGCCTTCTTCGCAGCTAACGCTAACGTTGCACAAGCAGCAGAATTCAACGCAGCAGAAAATCCATTTGGTGATCCTAATGGAATTGGTAAATTAGTAGAAGCTCCTAAGGAAGAAACTAAGAAAGAAGAAGCTCCTAAGGAAGAAACTAAGAAAGAAGAAAAAGTTGAAATTCCAGCAGACGAAAAAGCTCCTTTAAGCAAAGAAGAAGCTCCATTTGCAGGCAAAGAAACTAAACAACCTGAATTCACAGATGCAGAAAACCCATTCGCTGGGCGTACGCAAGGTGAAGAATTCACTGATGCAGAAGCACCATTCAAGAACCGTCAAGAAGGTACTGAATTAAACTCTGCAGAAGATCCATTTGGCGCGACTAAAGTAAACAAAGAAGCACCAACTACTTCATATGAAAACGTACCACACTACTTCGATACCTTACAAGATGCTTTAGGCGCTTATCCTAACGCTAAACCAATGTACGACAACAAGACAGATAAGTACGTTGTTTACTCAGATAAGGGTCAATTAGTTAAATATGAATTCAAGACTGTTGAAGAAGCAGCAGATGCCTTCCCTAACTTAGACCCACTTGCTGAAAACGGTAAATACTATGTATATACTGACCAAGCACCTAAGTTAAAATATGTGTTCGATACTCGTGAAGAAGCATTCAACGCTTTCCAAGATATCGCACCAATGTTCGAAAACGGCAAATATGTTGTTTACACACAAGAATCACCAAAAGTTCGCTATGAGTTCAAGACTGTTGATGAAGCATTAGCTGCATTCCCAGGCTCAAACCCAATGGCTGACGGTGACATCTATGTTGTTTACACTAACATGAAACCTGTAGCTGGTACTGTTGCTGAAATCGTTCCAGGTAAAGTTGTTAAACCAACTGCATTAAATCCTGAAACTGGCAAGCCTTTAAACCAAGCTGCTGCAGCTCAACAAGATCCTAAGGCTGAAGGTGAAAAACCAGCAGACCAAAAAGATTCTAAAGTAGAAGGCCAAAAAGCTGGCGACAAGAAAGCTGCAGACAAAGTTGCTGCAGATAAGAAAGTAGCTGCTAAGAAAGCTGACGCAGTTAAAGCTAACAATAAGAAAGAAGCTGCTAAGAAAGCTAAATCTACCTTACCTAAGACTGGTGCGGTAGCTTCTGCAGCTCCTGCTGTATTAGGTTTAGCACTAGCTTCTGTTGGTACTGCATTCGCATTCGGTAAGAAGAAAGAAGATAAATAAGTTTCTTTCTAAAATTGAATAAGAAGCGAAACCACCCTAGCATTATATGATCGAACGAGATAGGCAATTGCTACGGTAATTGCCTTTTTTTCTCTTTTGCTGTTAAAATATAGACCGAGCTAGGTACTGGCAAGCCATATTTTCGGTCTTGCCGAAAAAATTAAAAGGAGGATGTCTATAATGAACTTCAAAAAAGTTTTATTAGGCTCTATTGCGACTACCGCTGCTGCGGGGACACTTTTTGCAAGTCAATTACAAGTTGCAGAAGCTGCAGCTTATGAAACACCAGTTGATGAAAATGGTAATGTTATTCTTGGAGGGGCTCCTGATGTTAACCCAGCTGATAAATCAGCAACACCAGGCGGATCCAACCAATTTGAATTATCATTAGATGAAAACGGTGTACCTACAACTGTTTCAAATAATCAAGAAGCTAAGCCTAAATCTGTTCAAGATCTTAAAGAACAAAATTTAAACGAAGGCTTTAAGACAAAAACAGAAGCAGAAGAAGCTGCTAAGAAAGTCCTTAAAGAAGATAAAGTGAACAAATCATTCACTGTTTCTCAAGGTGCAAATAGTAACTATTACTTCTCATTAAGCCCAAATGAACCTGCTAAGAAAGCGGACACTAAAGACAACCAAGCAAGTGTTGAAGCATTAAAAGAACAAAATGCAGGTGAAGGCTTCGCAACTAAGGCAGAAGCAGAAGAAGCTGCCAAGAAAGTTCTTGCAGAAGATGAAGTAAACAAATCATTCACTGTTTCTCAAGGGGCAAATAGTAATTACTATTTCGTCTTAAGCCCAAATGAAGCAGAAAAAGCTGGTCAAGAAGATAAGAAAGATAACAAATCTGAAGATAAGAAGGGTAATAAGTCCGAAGATAACAAATCTGGCGACAAGAAAAATACCAAAGGCGAAGACAAAGACAAAAAATCAGATAAAGAAGTTGCAGCTGATAAGAAAGTAGCGGCTAAGAAATCTGACGCCGTTAAAGCTAATGGTAAGAAAGAAGCGGCTAAAAAAGCAAAAACTACTTTACCTAAGACTGGTGCCGTAGCTTCTGCAGCTCCTGCTGTATTAGGCTTGGCTTTAGCTTCAGTTGGTACTGCCTTCGCATTCGGTAAGAAGAAAGAAGACAAATAAGTCTCTCCCTTTTAAGTCGAATGGCACTTAGCTAAATATGATCGAACGAGATAGGCAAGAGCTCAGGCTCTTGCCTTTTTGTGCAGCTATAAAGAAAAAAATGACAAGTGGATAAATAGTGTCAAATCAGGCTTTCCGGCAAATGTGAATTTTCTAAGAAGATTTTTCTTTTGCTGAGAATAGACAATGGGGTATGATTTGAGTTAGGTATAGACGGGCTTTTTTCCGATTTTACCGAATAAAAATTTTATCTTTCGAGAGGATGTCGAACTATGAACTTCAAAAAAGTTTTATTAACATCAGTCGCTACTACCGCTGCCGCAGGGGCATTATTTGCAACTAGCTTACAAGTTGCTGAGGCTGCTCCAGCTTACACTGCTCCAGTTGACAAAGACGGTAACATCATTCTTGGTGGCAACGCAGACGTTAACCCAGTAGATACTAACGCTGACAAACCAGCTGACAAGCCAGCAGATACTCCTGCAGACAAACCTGCTGCAACTCCTGATGCTTCAAACCAATTCAAAACATCTGTAGACGCTGATGGCGTTCCTACAAGTGTATCTGGTAAACCAGCTGTAGAACAAAAAGAAGAAGTTAAAGCTGAAGATCCTAACTATTCACCATACGAATATGAAGCAGAAACTAAAGAAAAAGCTATCGAAATTGGTCAAGCAATGTTAGACCGTTCTAAATTAGAAGGTACTGCATTAGCACAAGTTAACAACCATGTTGATGCTGTTCAAACTGCTTCAGGTAAATGGACCCCAACTTTCAGCTTCGTAGAAAAAGCTGCTAAAGAAGACAAAAAAGCAGAAGCTAAGAAAGAAGATAAGAAAGCAGATCCTAAGAAGGACGTTAAAGTAGAAGATAAAAAAGCTGCCGACAAGAAAGCTGCTGGCGCCAAAGCTGACGCTAAGAAAGCCGCTGACAAGAAAGCTGCTGACAAGAAGGTAGCTGCTAAGAAAGCTGACGCTGTTAAGGCTAACGGTAAGAAAGAAGCTGCTAAGAAAGCTAAATCTACCTTACCTAAGACTGGTGCCGTAGCTTCTGCAGCTCCTGCTGTATTAGGCTTAGCCTTAGCTTCTGTTGGTACTGCCTTCGCATTCGGTAAGAAAAAGGAAGACAAATAAGTCTTTCACTTTTAAGTCGAATGACACTTAATTAAATATGATCGAACGAGATAGGCAAGGGCTTGGGCTCTTGCCTTTTTTTGTGGATTGAGGAGGAAAAGGGGGAGTTGGAGCTCGGCGCCGGTAGCGATAGGCTCTGTTTGCAAGCTAGCACTAGTCAAATTTTCTAATCGATAGAAAAAAAATAGCTAAGTCTGTTGACAAGTATATTATGATATACTAATATACTAATATGCCCAGGAAGGAGAAAGCAAATGGAAGTAAAAACTGATGCCCATAAGGCTTATATGATCCAGAAAGCTCAATTAATCAAGGCTATGGCACATCCCATACGCTTGTGTGTCTTGGATGAGTTGATCCAGAATGGTGAGAAGAATGTTAGTCAGATCAATGATTGCATGGGGGTTAGCCAGTCTAATCTCTCTCAACATTTGTCTAAATTAAGAGACCTTGGAATTGTTGAGTCAACGAAGCTGGGCAACCAAATTTATTACCGTTGTGAACGGGAAGATGTTATTGCAATCGTGAATGTGATTATGAGAGGTGAAAGATAAGTATGAAAATTATTGTAGTTGGTGGTGTTGCGGGTGGCGCAACAGCTATTGCTAGATTGAGACGTTTAGATGAGAATGCGGAGATTATTCTCCTGGAGAAGGGCAAGTATGTGAGCTTTGCGAATTGCGGTCTGCCATATTATATTGGCGGTGCCATTGCCCAGCGCGATGCTTTATTCGTCTCCAGCAAGGAATCGATCGAAGAGAAGTACAATATTGATGTACGCACAGAGAATGAAGCGCCCCATATTGATAAAGACCGACAAATGCTTACGATCCTTGACCATCAAACTGGGGAAACTTATGAAGAATCTTATGATAAACTCTTATTATCAACAGGCTCTAATCCCTTCATTCCGCCGATTGAAGGCTTAGACCATGAGAATGTTTTCACGCTTTGGACGGTTCCGGATGTGGACAAAATTGATGCCTATATTGAGAAGGCAGCCCCCAAGCGCGCGCTGGTTGTTGGCGGTGGTTTTATCGGCCTAGAAATGGCAGAAAACCTCGTTGATCGCGGTTTAGAGGTGACTCTAGTAGAGATGGCTGACCAAGTGATGCCACCTCTCGATAAGGATATGGCTGTTCTTGTTGAGAATCATTTGAAAGAGAAAGGCATCCAGCTTGTTCTTGGCGAAGGCTTCGAAGGGCTGACTGCTGACGGCAAAGAAGCTAAGCTCCAATCAGGGCAAACGCTCGAAACGGACATGGTCCTCCTATCAATTGGCGTTCGTCCGAATAGCGAATTAGCTAAGGATGCCGGTCTCGACCTGAATGAGCGTGGCGGCATTCGTGTGGATGAATATGGTCAGACTTCAGATGCCAATATTTATGCTGTTGGGGATGCGGTTGGAGTTCGCGACTATGTCTTAGGCAATGAAAGCATGGTTCCTTTAGCTGGCCCCGCCAATAAGCAAGGCCGGTCTGTTGCTTCGAACATTTTAGGTTTAGAAGCCAAAGCTTATCCTGGCACCATGGGGACTTCCGTGGCTAAGGTCTTTGACTTAACCGTGGCTTCTGTCGGAGCTAATGAAAAGACCTTAAAGAAACAAGGCTGGACCTATGAGGAAGACTATTTCATCGCCTTAGTCCACCCTATGTCCCATGCCGGCTATTATCCTGGAGCGACCCCAATGACCCTTAAGCTTGTTTTTGCTAAGGATGGTAAGGTCTTAGGGGCTCAGGCGGTTGGTTTTGAAGGGGTCGATAAACGGATTGACACCATTGCAACCAGCATCCACTTCAAGGGGTCAGTTTATGACTTAGCCGACTTAGAATTGGCCTATGCCCCACCTTATTCTAGTGCTAAGGATCCGGTCAACTTCGCAGGTTATGTGGCAAGCAATATCTTGGAAGGGTTAACGGACCCGGTTCGTTTTGAAGAAGTGGCTGCCCATCCGGATGACTACACAGTGCTCGATGTCCGGGAAAATGTCGAACAGATAGCCGGTATGGTTGGCCAAGCCAAGTCCATGCCCCTGACCCAACTTCGGAATCGTCTAGATGAGCTTGATAAGGACAAACAGTACGCGGTCTACTGTGCGGTCGGCGTTCGTGGCTATATCTCAGAACGCATACTTAAGCAGAATGGCTTCAAGGTCCGCAATATAATTGGCGGTTATCGCACCTACCAAGACACCCAAGATGACGAGTCAGCTGATGATCAAGAGCGTAAGGGAGTTTCCCAAGAAGAGGCCGCTGACCAAGCTGAGGGGGTGGTTGACCCAAAGTCAGCCGCTGACCAGCATGTGGAGGTCCTCGATGTCTGTGGTCTCTCCTGCCCTGGGCCCATTGTCCAAGTCTCTTCTAAGATGGAAGCCCTCAAGGATGGCGATATTCTCGATGTCACAGCTACTGACCCCGGCTTTGCCAAGGATATCAAGTCTTGGGCCAATAATACGGGGCACACCTTGCTTGATTCAGGCTCTTCTAAGGGCCAGTACACGGCGAAGTTGCAGAAGAATGGTGCTAAGCTTGACCCAGTGGAAACGAGCTCAGCAAGCCCAGCCAATCCTGCCAAAAAAGAGAAGACCATGATCATCTTTGACGGTGACTTGGATAAGGCGATTGCTTCCTTTATCATCGCTACAGGGGCAGCTGCTATGGGCAACCAGGTCAATATGTTCTTCACCTTCTGGGGCTTATCTATCCTGCGTAAGGAAGATGCACCTAAGGTAGAGAAAGACTTCATGTCACGCATGTTCTCCAAGATGATGCCTTCCTCTTCTAAGAAACTGAAACTCTCACAAATGAACTTCGGCGGCGCGGGCGCCAAGATGATCCGTGGTGTCATGGATAAGAAGGGTGTGAGTTCCCTGGAAGAGTTGATCCAGCAAGCACAAGACATGGGCGTCAAACTCACCGCCTGCCAGATGTCCATGGATGTCATGGGATTAACCAAGGAAGAATTAATCGATGGCGTAGAAGTTGGCGGTGTTGCCTCGATGTTGGAAGACAACGACAATTCCAATATGAACCTCTTTATCTAGAATCTAGAAAAAGCAGGAAGCCCAGTTGAGGAACTGGGCCTCCTGTTTTTTTTGGATTGTGGGGGAGCTTTTGGTCCGGCGAGCCACAGTTTGGCGGTTTAATTGTGGATAGGGGTGTGCCAACCCCCACTTAGCGGCCAATATTGTGTGTTGGGGCTCCAGCTCTTGTCTTTTTTTGTGAATTTGGGTGGAAGGAGGGGGGCTTTGGCAGTGGTGGTGTACTTGCAAAGGAGGGGCTTATTCGCAAGTTGGTGGCGCTCTACTTGCAAACGGAGGGGTCCATTCGCAAGTTGGTGGCGCTCTACTTGCAAACGGCAGCCCCATTAGCAAGTAGCCCCAATCCTACTTGCAAACCCAGCTCACATTCGCAACTTGCCCATCTAAATCTCCCTTCCCCATAAGGAAAAAGCTAGCAAGGCAGGGCCGCCTTGCTAGCTTGTTAATCAGTAGATTTTATTTTGAATGCAGTCTGCTCGAATTTTTATTGATATCTTGGAAATAATCGCACAATAAGCATAGGTCTACTAATTATCTTCGAGCAGGAGTGGAGCTCGAGTTTGATCGTTAGCCATGACCAAGCAAACGAAGCGAATTAGGGAGAGTTGGCGCAAGCCTTACTCTCCGTTTGAGTCTCGTTAGGTGAGAGACCTTGGCTCGAGCCGGTGCCATGGCTCTTCAAGGGACAAATTCAAAAGTGCAACGCATGCTCGCAAGCAGCATTGGATGATCATTGTTATTTCTTCAGCTCTTTTATGGTATCAATAAAGCCCTTAAAGAAGTCTTCGGAGGGTCCGTGGGCGTGGTGCCATTCGGGGTGGAATTGGACGCCGACTGCGAAGTGGTCGTCGTCTTTGGCTTCGATGGCTTCGACGACGCCGTCTGGGCTCCAGGCGGTGGCTTGGAGGGCGTCGGCGACTTTTTTGACGCCTTGGTGGTGGTAGGAGTTGACCAGGTCGCCGTCGAAGTAGGATTGGCTGATCCAGGAGTTGGCCTTGACGCGGATGCTGTGGGTGGCGATGTTGGTGGCCGACTTTTGCACGTGCTGGATGCGGACGTCGGGGTTCTCGCTCAGGTCCTGGTAGAGGGACCCGCCCAGGCTGACATTCATGAGCTGCATGCCCCGGCAGACGCCAAGGATAGGCAGTTTGCGCTTCCAGGCTGAGTGGAAGACCGCCATCTCGAAGATATCCCGCTCATGGGAGATGTTCTGGAGCTTGAAGCCCGGTTCCTCGCCGTAGAGGTGGGGCGACAGGTCCTGGCCGCCCGTGAAGATGACGGCATCGACCAGGTCTAAGTAATATTCCGTTTCCGCTTTTTGGGTCAGGGGGAAGAAGATCGGCGTTCCACCAGCCTTGATCAAGCCCTTGGGAAAGCCCTCATGTGTATAAAAAATTGGCAGGCCGGTGTAGTGCTCGTCATCACTCGTCAGCCGGTTCATTGGGATGCCAATGATAGGTTTGGCCATGTAACGTCATCCTTTCCAAATGAAAAACAGTTGTGGCTTATTATATGATTAAATGAGCGAAAATTCAAGCTAGGCCGCTTTACGCCGGGGCGTTTTTCGGTTAGAATTTGAAGGAGACTGATTGATTCAAAAGGGGAAATTTTGACATGCGAGTGATTGCAGGGGAAATGGGTGGCCGACGACTCAAGGCGGTACCGGGCAAGAACACCCGTCCGACAACGGATAAGATCAAGGAATCTATGTTCAACCGCATCGGGCCATATTTCGATGGCGGAATTGGATTGGACTTCTACGCGGGATCGGGGGCCCTTGGTATCGAGGCCCTATCACGGGGGATCGAAAAGATCTATGCCTTCGAGAACAATCGCAAGGCCCAAGCGACCATCCGGGATAATGTGGAGACCCTCCGCCTGACCGACCGCTATGAACTCCTGCGCGAAGATAACCGGCGCGGACTCAAGAACCTGTTGGCTCGGGAAAAAGGCCTTCAGTTCGACCTGGTCCTCCTCGACCCACCCTACCAAGGCCAAAAGCTAGTTGAAATTCTGGAAGAATTCCAAGAGTTGGACTGCCTAGCCGACGATGCCATCGTCCTCTGCGAACTCGGCAAGGAAGACGACCTGCCGGAAGACATCGGTCACTTGGAGCGCTGGCAGGATGTCACCATGGGCATTACCCGGCTGGTCACTTACCGCTATAGGGGATAGGGTAGAAATAGATGAAAATGGATGGTGCTGATGAGCATCCGTTCCGCTTCGCTGCAAAATTAACGGGTTGAACGGTGAGCATGCGTTCCGATTCGAGTTTGATCGTTAAATCTTGAATGACCAAGAACGGCTTTCGCCGTTTTGTACTATATCCGTAAGTCGCTAACGCTCCAACGGCTATAGCAGCACCGGCTCGAGCCAAGGTCTCTCGCCTAACGAGACTTAAAGGGAGAGTAAGGCTTGCGCCAACTCTCCCTAATTCGCTTCGTTTGCTTATTCATGGCTAACGATCAAACTCGAGCTCCACTCCTGCTCACAAGTAATTAGGTTGAAACACTAATATTGCGTTATCCACAATAAAAGCTAATGCTTAGAGCTGAAAATAATTAGGTTGGGATCCCTGTCCCAGCTTTTTTTTTGCTGTCAACTATTCGAAGTTAGCAAGGCGCACGATTGAAAGTTTTGGCTTTGAGGGCCCTGGCTTTCAAACAAGGCACTCATTTAAAAGTAGCAGGCGGCGAGCTTTCAAACAAGCCTTTTGTTTACAAGTAGAATGTAGTTAACTTTCACACAGGCCCCTTGTTTAAAAGTAGGAGACGAGGAACTTTCAAACAAGGTCTTCGATTACAAGTAGCAAGCGGTGAACTTTCAAACAAAGCCTCTGTTTACAAGTAGCAGAGTTCCAAACTAAGAGAATTTCTGTTTTTCTTCTCCTTCTAAAAGAATCCATCATTGATTTTATTGCATAATATAAATAACTTTTAGCATTTCTGTTGTGAGCAGGAGTGGAGCGTTGAAGTTGGTCCTTAGCCATGAAAAGCAAGTAAAGCGAATTACGGAGCGTAGGCATTAGCCGTACGCTCCGTTTGAGATTTGCTAGGCGAGAGACCTTGGCTCGAGCCGGTGCCATGGCTCTTCAAGGACCAAATTCAACGGCGCAACGCATGCTCACCAGCACAACTTCCATTTACAGAAAAAGTTCTTTTAAAAGATTAAAATCACTTGATGAATTTCCCCCCTCCAACGTTTATATATCTATGAGGTGATTAAGATGTGGAATCGTTGGAAAGAGTTATCCCTGGAAGCTATCCTGCGCGACTATGGCCGCTACCTACTAGGCGGACTGCTCGGCATTTGCCTCTTGGGCTTTTTCCTGGGGCGTTTTTTGGCAGGCAATGAGGCGGCTGAAGTGGTGGAGGAAGTGCCGGTGGCGGAATCGGTCGATCTGGAGGCGGCCCAGGCAGCTTCCATTCCGGATGAATCGAACGCGGGGAGCTCACAAACGCCTGTCGAAGAAACCCTCTATGTGGACGTCAAGGGCGCAGTCAAGGAACCCAAGCTCTACCAGTTTGACGCTGGCATGCGGGTCTACGATGCGGTCATGCTGGCGGGCGGCTTCTTGCCCGAAGCGGACCAGGACCAGGTCAACTTCGCCCAGCGCCTGGAGGACCAGATGTTGGTCTATATCCCGCGCCAAGGAGAGGAAGTCCCGGATAACTTGAAGCTGGCGGTCCAGACAGGAGGGGGACAGTCCGGATCCAGCCAGGGGGACCAAGCTCAAACACCCGGCGACCAGGTCAACCTGAACACGGCAGACAGTGCCGAGCTCCAGACCCTGTCCGGGGTGGGGGAGAAGAAGGCGGCGGATATCATCGCCTACCGGGAAGCGAACGGCCCCTTCCAGACGGTGGACGATCTCTCCCAAGTTTCCGGCATCGGCGAGAAGACCCTGGACAAGCTCCGCCCCCACTTGACGGTGGACTAGGATGCTGGACCAGTTAAAATCCTACCATATTGTTAGCTGGGCCCTGGTTGTTTTACTGGCAGCCTGCCTGGTCCTAGCCCCCTCGCTTTGGTCCGGTGGGGGCCTGGTCATCCTGGTGCTTCGACTATTCTATTTAAAAGAGCCCCGCTATTTTCGAAGGACTCTGGTCCTAGTCGGGATCTGCCTGGCCTACTTTTCCTGGATACGGGCTGGTCAGTCTTCCCTCTTGGCGGCGGGGGATTTTGAAGGGGCCCTGGCCATGGACTTGGCGACCCTACAGGTGGATGGGGACCAGGCCAAATTCCAGGGCGATTTGGTCTTAGAAGAGGGACAGACCGAGCGGATCCAGGCCTTTTACCGCTTGGGATCAGAAGAGGAGAAGGCGACTTTTGAGGGCTTGGACCAGGCCCTGACTTGGCAGGTCAGGGGCGAACTCAGCCGGTCCCAGCCCAACCGCAACCGCTATCTCTTTAACTACCGGGCTTATTTAGAGCGCCAGAGGATTTTTTACCTGGTGGACCTGGAAGCTATGCGGCCCGTTTCCGTCCAGGGGGGATGGCGGGCACGTCTGGCTGAGACCCAGGTCGGAGTCCGCCAAGCTTTAGCCCGGTTGGCCAATGACCAGGTCCGGGCCTATGTCCTGGCCCTGTTTTTTAACGACAGCCAGTGGATCGACCCGGGGGCCATGGACTCCTATCAGACCATCGGCATGATCCACCTCTTTTCTCTGAGTGGTTTCCATGTGAACTTCCTCCTCAAGCACTGCCGCTATGTCTACCTCCGCCTGGGCGGCCTGGTCGATTATTTTGACGGCCTGGCCCTGGTCCTCCTCCTGGTCTACGGGACGCTTTTGGCCTGGCCTTATGGGATGGTCCGGGCCATCGGAGTCTACCTCTACCAGGTCCTCTGCCGGGCTTTGGGACGTCCGCCGTCTAGCCTGGAGGGAACGGCCTGGGCCCTCATCATTTTGCTTTGGCTCAAGCCCTTTGCCCTCTTCTCCCTGGGCTTCCAGCTGTCTTTTGCCCTGGCTACGACCCTCCTTCTTTTGGATGGGGGGATCCGCCGGCTAACTTCCCGACCGATTCTCCGCGAGCTGGCCCGGTCTCTGGCCTGCTCCCTGGTCAGCCTGCCCTTCCTCCTGGCCCAGAACCATGTCTTTTCCTGGCTCTCGCTTGTAGTGAATTACTTCTACAGTCTTCTCTTTTCAAGTTTTCTCATCCCAATCCTCCTCATCCTCCTGGTCCTGCATGCCCTGGGTCTGGCCAATTTCTTCCTCGGCTTCCAGACGCTCCTGGGCCAGTCCCTCCATCTCCTTGAAAAAATCTCCCTGGCCCTGAGCCAGTGGCAGGGGCTGACCTGGGTTACTGGCCACTTGCCAGCCTGGCTACTTTTTCTCTACGGTCTGGCCCTGGTTGCCGTATTTGCTTGTCTTCAAGAAGGCCAGGTCAGGCGCAAGGCCGGCCTCTCTTTATTGAGCCTGCTCTTAGTCATCTACCTCTGGCCCAATCTCAAGGTCCAGGGACAGGTGTCGGCGCTGGCGATCGGTCAGGGCGACTGCCTATTAATTCGCCTGCCTTTTAACCGGGGCAATTACCTGATCGATGCGGGTAGTCAGCCTAATTTCTTCGACCGCGAGCCCTGGCAGGTCCGCCGCAAGACGTCTACGGTAGCCAGTCGGGACATCCTGCCAGCGCTCCGGGCGGAAGGGGTCCGCCACTTGGACGGGATCTTTATCAGCCACTCTGACTATGACCACTATGGGTCCTTGGCGGAGATTTGTGAGAAGATACCGGTGGATAAGCTCTACCTACCGATTGGCCTGGCCCAGGATGAGGCGATCTTGGCGGATTGGCAGGGTTTGACCCGGCAAGGTTGGGTCTGGCTGCGGGGCGGCGACCGGCTTCGACTGGGACGCCAGGCGACTTTTGACATCATCCAGCCCGACCAGTTAGGGGAGGGGGACAATGAAGATTCCCTGGTCATCTGGGCGGAGCTCTACGGGCATTCCTTTCTTTTCACCGGAGACACAGAAGGCCAGGCGGAGGAAGCCATGGCCCAGCGTGTCCAGGGGCGGGACCTGGACTATCTCAAGGTCGCCCACCATGGCTCGGACCATTCCTCGCCAGCTGAAGTCTTAGCTGGCTTGCAGCCCCGGCATGCGGTGATTTCGGTGGGCCAGAACAACCGCTACGGCCATCCCAGCCCCCGGGTCCTGGCTGACTTGGAAGCGGTGGGGGCTCAGGTCTGGCGGACGGACCAAATGGGGGGCATCTACTATATTTTTAGCCCAAAATCCGCTACAATAGAAAGGACGATCCAATTAGAAGAAGGGGAATGACGCGTGGAAATTCAAAAACAGCTCCAAAAGATCAAAGCAGGCAAGTGGGACCCGGTCTACCTCCTGCTCGGCCAGGAAAATTATCTGGTGGACCGTTTTCGTGAAACCCTGGTTGACTCGGTCCTCGCTGGGGATGTCAATGCCTTTAACTTTGTCCACTTCGACCTCCAAGAACAGGCCCTGTCCGACGCCATGCTGGAAGCCAATACTATTTCCTTTTTCCAAGAGACGCGGATTATCTGGCTCAGCCACCCCAGCTTTTTGACCGGGGACAAGGGCAAGGGGGCGGTCAAGCAGGACCCGGACGAGCTCCTGGCCTACCTGGACCATCCCGCTGAAGAAGTGGTCCTCGTGATCGAGGCCCCCTATGAGAAGTTGGATAACCGCAAGAAGGTAGTGAAACAATTGAAGAAAGCGGCCAGCCTGGTGGATGTGGGCGAGATGAAACCCGACCAGGTGGCCCGCTATGTGGAGGGCTATATCTCCCAGCTGGACCAGGCCATGGACCGGGATGCCGTCAAGCTCTTCCTCGAGCGGACCAATTATAAGCTGAGCCGGACCATGGACGAGATGGCCAAGCTTCAGCTCTTCACAGCTGACGCGGACCGGATTACGGCCCAGGATGTCCGCCTCCTGGTAGAGCCCTCCATCGATGACGACATCTTTCATTTGACCGACTATCTGATGCGCGGCCAAGCCGATCCCGCACTCAGCCTCTACCGGCAACTGATCGCTGACAAGCAGTCGCCCATCGCCATCCTGGCCCTCCTCATGTCCAATTTCCGTTTATATTGCCAGATCAACCAGTTCCAGCGCATGGGCTACGACCAGGGCTCCATGGCCAAGGCTCTCTCTGCCCACCCCTACCGGATCAAGATGGCTGGCAAACAAGCCGCCGCCTACCCCGGCGACCGCCTGATCCAAGCCTACCTGGCCCTGGTCGACCTAGACTTTCGCATCAAAACCGGCCGCGTCGACCAAAACCTCGGCATCGAATGGTTCATCCTGCGCTTTTGTGGCTAATAATGAAAAACACCGCGCTAACTTTCTCGCTGGAGAGGAGAAAGTGAGTGCGGTGCTTTTTTTGATTTTTTGAGCTGCCAACCTGCGAATGAGGGTGGTGTTCGCAAGTAGCCTCGCGCCAACTTTCGAATGGAGGTGGTGTTAGCAAGTTGCCAATTTGCACTCAAGAGCCCTGAGAGCAGATAGCATCTCGTCAATTTGCGCTCGTAAGTCCCGAAAGCAGATAGCAGCTCACCAGTATACTCTTTGCACAACTACTAACAAAGTACCAAGCAAAAATCAGTTTGGGATTTGTCTTTGAGCAGGAGTGAAGCATTGAAGTTGGGCCTTAGCCATGAAAAAGCAAGCTTCAGGGTGAGAGGGCTAGCGGTAGAAATAGACCTCTGGAACAAAGAGACAGAGAAGACTGAAAGTCTTCGGCGGCTCTTTGTGAAGAGGAGCTATTTCTGCTAGCCTGAACCCGACTAGATGTGAATTAGGGATAGTAGACGCTAGTCGTACTAGCCCAAACCTGCTCCAAAAGTCAACCCTGACTCCACTTCACAAAATCTAGGCGAGCCTTTAGCAAGGCTCTTCTAGATTTTGCTCCAGTGGTTCAGGCTTAACCGACTTTTGTCGCACTCTAACTTTGAAGCTTGCTAGGTGAGGGACCTTGGCCGAACCGGTGCTATGCTTTAGCCGTTGGAGCGCAAGCGACTTACGGATAAAGTACAAGACGGCTTCAGCCGTGTTGATCCTTTAAACATTCAAGGCCCAAATTCAAAAGCGCAGCGCATGCTCACCAGCACAATCTCCAAATGAAAAAACTAGCTCATCGCGAGATCAGCTAGTTTCATCAAATCATTATTTGTTTAATTTTTTAGCGAGACGTGATTTTTCACGAGCTGCTTTGTTGCTGTGAATTAAGTTCTTGCCAGCTGCTTGGTCAAGTTCCTTAGAAGCTTGAACGAATAAGTCTTGGGCGTTGTCGGCACCAGCTTCAGCAGCTTGTTCGAATTTCTTCATCGCTGTACGCATCTTGCTTAATTTTTGACCGTTTTGAGCAGTACGTTTTTCTTCTTGGCGTACACGCTTGATTGCTGATTGAATTTGTGGCATGAGAGCACCTCTTTCTGTGATAGATTTCAAGTGATGAGTCACTAACAGAAATATTATATCGAATATTTTCACCAGATGCAAGGGGAAAAGAAATTTATCCTGGTCCGCTAAAGTGGCCCCACACAGCTTAAAATGATAGAATAGGGGGGAATGGAGTGGATCGTGCATGGATAATAAAACACAAATGTTGGATCAAAAATTTGACCTGGTGGCCCCCTATGAACCGAACGGGGACCAGCCGGAAGCTATCAAGCAACTAGTTGCCGGGGTGGAAAATGGCGACCAGGCCCAGGTGCTCTTAGGGGGGACAGGGACTGGGAAGACCTTCACCATGGCCAATGTGATTGCCCAGACCAACCGGCCCACCCTGGTTTTGGCCCACAATAAGACCCTGGCTGGCCAGCTCTACGGCGAATTGAAGGAATTCTTCCCCAACAATGCGGTGGAATATTTCGTTTCCTACTATGATTACTACCAGCCGGAAGCCTATGTGCCGTCGAGCGATTCCTATATCGAGAAGTCGGCCTCGGTCAACGATGAGATCGACAAGCTCCGCCACTCAGCCACCTCAGCCCTCTTGGAGCGGCGCGATGTGGTGATTGTGGCCTCGGTGTCTTGTATCTATGGTTTGGTGAATCCGGAAGAATACCGGGACCATGTGCTCTCTATCCGGGAGGGCCAGGAAATCGACCGCAATGACTTCATGCGCCAGCTGGTCGATATGCAGTTTGAGCGCAATGATTTTGACTTCCAGCGGGGGACCTTCCGGGTGCGCGGGGACGTGGTGGAGGTCTTCCTGGCCTCCCGCGATTCTTCGGCCATCCGGGTGGAGTTCTTCGGTGATGAGATCGACCGGATCCGTGAGGTGGATGTCTTGACCGGCGAAGTAAAAAATGATGTCAAGCACTATCCCATCTTCCCGGCGACCCACTTCGTCGCCAACCAGGAACAGATCCTCCGCGCTGTTCAGACCATTGAGGCAGAACTTGATGAGCGGCTCAAGGAATTGGAAGCGGACAATAAGCTCTTGGAGGCCCAGCGCCTGGAGCAGCGGACCCGCTATGATATTGAGATGCTCCTGGAGATGGGCTATTGTAATGGGATTGAGAACTATTCGCGTCACATGGACGGCCGGCAGCCGGGCGAGGCGCCCTATACCTTGCTGGACTTTTTCCCGGACGACTGGTTGCTCATGGTGGACGAGTCCCATATGACCATGCCCCAGGTGCGCGGGATGTACAATGGGGACCGGGCCCGCAAGCAGCAACTGATTGACTACGGCTTCCGCCTGCCGAGCGCCCTCGATAACCGGCCCCTCAAGCTGGAGGAATTCGAGAAGAAGGTCAACCAGGCCATCTATGTGTCCGCGACACCGGGCGACTATGAAGTGGACCTGGCGGATGGTGAAGTGGTCGAACAGATCATCCGCCCCACCGGCCTCCTCGATCCCCAAGTTGAAGTCCGTCCGATCAAGGGGCAGATCGACGACTTGGTCAGCGAAATCAACGAGCGGGTGGAAAGAGAAGAGCGCGTCTTTATCACGACCCTGACCAAGCAGATGTCCGAAGACTTGACCGATTACTTAGAAGAAATCGGCATCCGGGTCAAGTACCTCCACTCGGATATCAAGACCCTGGAGCGGACGGAGATTATCCGCGACCTGCGCCTGGGTGTCTTCGATGTCCTGGTCGGGATCAACCTCTTGCGGGAGGGGATCGACGTGCCGGAAGTCTCCCTGGTGGCCATCCTGGACGCGGACAAGGAAGGCTTCCTGCGTAACGAGCGCTCGCTTATCCAGACAATTGGTCGGGCGGCGCGGAACAGCTCGGGGCATGTGATCATGTACGCCGACCACATCACCGGTTCCATGCGCTATGCCATGGATGAAACAGCTCGCCGACGGAAAATCCAGCAGGCCTACAACAAGGAACATGGGATCACCCCACAAACCATCAAGAAGGACATCCACGATTCCATCCGCATTACCTCGGACGTCAACCTGGCCGAAGAATCCGAATCCCTCACCGAAAGCATCCGCGCCCTCAAGCGCAATGAGAAAGAAGAAGCCCTCCACAACCTGGAAATGGAAATGCGCCAGGCAGCCAAGGACCTGGAGTTCGAACGCGCCGCCGAGCTGCGTGATGTTTTGATGGAATTGAAGGCGGAGTTTAAGATTAAATAAGGGTGTGAGCAAAGGCGTTTAGAAGCTTACCACTGGAGCACGAACGAAAAAGGGCAAGCTCTGCTTGCACGTTTCGATCGTGTGAAGTGGAGAAGCTTCTGCCTTTGCGAACCCGACTAGACAGGGTGTGAGCAAAGGTGTTTAGAAGCTTACCACTGAAGCACGAACGAAAAAGGGCAAGCTCTGCTTGCACGTTTCGATCGTGTGAAGTGGAGAAGCTTCTGCCTTTGCGAACC